>NZ_CP090145.1:602106-903159 GCF_023008245.1 Flavobacterium sediminilitoris | reverse complement strand
TACAAACTCTTGATGAACCTGATGATTTTGCTCTAAGAGCTTGTGCCTTAACTTGAGAAACAGTCATTAAATCATTTCCTTCAATATTTGTATGATAGCGAGCTGCTTGAGGACAGTACCCGCAATCTTCAGGACAACCTCCTGTTTTGATAGAAAGTAATGTAGAAACTTGTACTACATTTGGATTATGAAATAGTCTATGAGCTGAAGCAGCTTCATATAGTAAATCCATTAATGGTTTGTTGTATAGAGTAATTATTTCTTCTTTTGTCCAATTATGTCTAATAGTATTCATGCCAAATTCTTTTATGGCTCAAAAGTAACGAATTAGTTTAGAAGATTAAAAAAATTATGTATTTTCAATTAATATTTGCTTTTATAATAATGTCTTTCCAGTATTGCATTAATACAAATGAACCAATTAAACTTGATGCAACTCCTTCAAAAAATAAAACACTACAATATTTTATCATATTTGTTTTACCAGTGAAAAAGAAAGTGTCAGATAAACGAGACAAATAAGTTTCTCCTCCTTTTATGTAGATAAAAATAATCAATCCTATAATACCAAGTAGAACTCCAATTATGCCTGTTTTGAATCCAGATAATAAGTTTTCTAAATAATCAGAATTATTATGATGGAAATTAAATTTAATTGTTTTGTTTATGCCGTAAAGAACAATAAAAGCATTAAAGAATCTTAAATAGTTTTTGTCTGCTAAGCCTAGCAAGTCCATTAATAGGAAGAATAAACCAACTCCTAAAAATATCAGGAAGCCGTTTTTGATTTCAACTGAATTTTTCATAGTATTTAAAGTTTAAGATAATAAAGATACTTATAAAAATGTAAATAATTGAAAATCAATATTTAAAAATTAGTTAATTATTCTAATTTAATCCATTCGTTATGTGTGAAATAATTCCATTTAGCTTTTGCCATATCATAATTTGGGTCAATGAAAGGTTTGTAGTTTTTCCTATTAATGGCATTTTCACAATTGATAAAAATAGAAATATCTTTTTCTTTATACTTTTCTTTGATTAGCTGACAATATTGCCAAATAAAATCGGGCTTTGTTGCTACTTGTCTAATTTGTTTTGATGATAAATCTTTGTGGTAATCATGATAGATAGATTGACCTGTTTTGTTATTTACTACTTTGAAACTGATATGTCCATTCCGTTCTCTAAGCATCATTCTCCAACTTAATCGATGACCTTCTTCTGTCCATAAAACATCTCCTTTAATGAAATAATGTCGAATGGGTAATAAAAGTTGAACGATTAAAAATGGAATAAATAAATAGTAAACGAGTTTTTTATTGTGTATATGTGATTCTTCTACATTAGGATAATATTCTTTGTTTTTAAAAAATACTTTTCGAATAGTATTATTTGGATAAAAAAATAATCCAAAACTTAATGCAAAAAAAGGAAAAATTCCTATTTGTAAAAAAACAGCATTAAATAAATGGAAAATTAAAGAGGCTACAAGAGCAAGTGTTCTAGTTCTTCTTATTAGTAATAAAGGGATAATTAATAAGTCATATAAAATTCCAGTATATGCGATAAATAAATAGAACCCTTTTTTAGAAAAGAGATTTGAAATAGATGGATTTGTTGAAACACTTTGCAAAAGATTTCGTGTAAATGTTCCGTCAAGCCAATCAGGATATAATTTTGCAATTGAAGCATAAAAATAGACTATAGCAATTTGTACAATGAAAATCAAATTAACCCAATAAGGCATTTTTAAAGACTCTTTTGTGTATCCTAATTTAACATCTAATGATTTATACTTATTAGCAGGTAAAAAAATCATCATAAAACTTATAATCATCAATAAGTAATAATGATTGTTATAAGATGTCTTTTGCATAAAATAGACACTAGCCCATAAAACAGTATATAAGGATATTGATAAAATATATCTGTAACCTATCATAATTAGAATGCCTAAAATTCCCATTATGCTAAAATAGAAATACATGCCATTTCCTTCTAATGGTTGAAGCCATTCAAAACCGATAAATGCAAAAGTAAACTGAGGATCAATTAATACTCTTTTTACCCAGCCAGTTGCAATTGCACCAAAACTTTCACAAGCAATTAAGAATCCAAAAAAGATTCTGAATACAATTAATGGTGAGTTATCAACTGATTTGGATAAGAAAGGAATCATTTATATTGCTCTATTTTTTCGATAGATAGAGTTTTGTCTTTTTCAAGTTGAATTTTTAGATCTTCAAGTGAGTCAAATTTTCTTTCATCTCGTATTCTCTCTAAAAATGATATTTTTATTTCTTTATCATAAATAGACTTATTAAAATCAAATAGATGTACTTCTATGCTTTGATTTCCTTCAGAAATAGTTGGATTTGTTCCGATATTCATCATTCCAAAATACTCATCATTATCTATGTTAGCAGATACAACGTAAACACCATTTTTTGGGATTAATTTGTAATTTTCAGATACTTTAATGTTTGCAGTAGGAAAATTGATTGTTCTTCCTATTTTTTTTCCTTCAATTACTGCTCCTGTTAAATTATATTTATATCCTAAGAAAGTATTAGCTGTTTTTATATCACCTTCAAGTAGCGCTGTCCTAATTTTAGTTGAACTAATTGAAATTTCATCAATTTCTTTTGCAGTTATTTGTTCTACTTCAAAATTATATTTTTCTCCAAAAGCTATTAAATCTTCAATTGTTGCAGTTCTATTTCTTCCAAAACGATGATCGTATCCAATGATTATCTTGCAAAGGTTTAATTGGTCTACTAAAATCATTTTTACAAAATCTTCAGCAGTAAGTCTAGAAAATTTTGCATCAAAAGGATGAATAATAAGGTTATCTATTCCAAAAGAAGATATTAATTCTTTTTTTTCCTCTATAGTGTTTAAGAGTTTGATGTCTAAATCTTGTTGAAGAACCATTCTAGGGTGTGGAAAAAAAGTAAGTAAAACACTTTCCGCTTTTCTCTCAATAGCAGCATTTTTTAGTTTAGTTAATACTTTTTGATGACCTAGATGCACACCGTCAAAAGTACCAATGGTGACTATGGTTTTGCCTTTAGTCTGAAATAAATTAATATTGTTGTGGATGTTCAAAATGAAAATGTTTATGGCAAAAATAAGTATTTTTAAGTTGAGGTATAAAAAAGAGGATTGATAAATTTATCAATCCTCTTAAAAATATTTTTAAAAAATAAATTACTGTTTGATGAATTTCAGAGTTTTTGAAGCTCCATCTTTTTCAATTCGAATAAAATAAATACCATCGCTAAAGTTTGATGTGTTTATTTTTAAATCTGACTGAATAGTAATTTTTGAAGATTTTATAGTTTGACCAATACTATTGTATATAGTATAGCTAGTTGTTGAAGAAAAATCACCAGATAGGTTTATATTTAATTCATTACTAGTAGGGTTTGGATAAATACTAACAGCTTCTATAATTTCAAAATTTGAAGAGCCTAAAGTTGAATCAATTCCAAAATAGTAAACACCTTCAATTCCATTTACAGATGTTCCAGTAATAGTCACATTAGAACCGAAAGATCCAATAGTTGTTGGTAATGCAACTAAATTTCCATCTTTTATAACTTTTAATAAGTTTCTGTTGTTTCCAGTTTCAGTTTCCCATGCTGCTATTTCTGCCTCAGAGAAATAGAACATAATATCTGCGTTTTCATTTAGGCTGTTAGCTGTGGTTATAGTAAATGTTTTAGCCATTACTTTTAGGTTAGTAGCTGTATTTGAACCATAGTTAACCGATGCGCTACCGGTAGAAGTTTGACTTCTATTTACATAAACATTAGTGCAGCCATAATCTGCATTTGCATTGTTAATTATATTAGACATGATTTTTCCTGTAGAAGAATCAGTAGCATAAATTGTTCCTGTAGAAGGGATTAAGGCTTGGTAAGCTGTCCCTGTATTAATTTCAGTTTGTATGTCAGTTGAAATAGTTGAGTTTATGTCAACATTATCTAATACTAATATACCGTTCCCAGCTGTATTGTGGTGTCTAAATACAATATAACCAGTTTGTCCGATAAATGCTGATAAATCATGAGATCTTTCCTCTGTGTTTTTTGCAGGGATTTCTCTGTTATTTTCTAAAACTGTTCCAGCTAAAATTGAATTAACTGTACTTATGTTAGTTGTAAAATATACAGAGTAATGTTCTTGATATGGATTTGTGTCTGATGAGTAAGCGCCAATTGTGTAATTAACTTCAGCGGCTGTTGAGCTGGCAGCTATTGTGAATTGAGGACTGATAATATAGTTGTTTGGGTTTGTGGTTCCAGTACCTCCTACAATTGTTAAATCAGTTTCTGAAAAAGCACATACTCCAACTATTCCTCCAAATCCATCTAATCCATTAACTGTACCCCAGTTTTCTCCGTCTCCATCTCCATCAATAATACCCCATCCAGTAGCATCTTCAAAGTCTTCAGTAATTAAGGTTGTTATTTGAGTTGCTGAAGGAGTGTTATCATCATTAACAATTGTAATTGTGATTGTTTTAGCATTTTCATTTAATGTGGTATTACCTCCATTAGCATTTAATGTTAAAGTAATTTCAATAGTTTCGTCATTTTCGACTAATCCATCATTATAAATGCGAATAGTTAAGTTTTGATTTGCAGTTGTCCCTGTTGGAAAGGTAACAGATGAATTAACAATTGAGTAATCAGTATTTAAAATTGCTGTCCCTCCTGTAACATTAAATGTAACTGTTGCATCTGATGTTGCTGCTTTGCCTAATAATACAGGGAAAGTGAAATCAGTAAAATTACAATTAGTATTTTCGTTAACTGAACCTGTTGGGTTTTGAAATCTAATTATTGGAGTTGGAGTTTGACAAGCACTAGAAGCATTTAATGTGTTTCTTCTAGGAGAGTTAGTCATTACTGCAATCATTCTATTTTTTTGATCTTGTGTAAAGGTATCCATACAGGCATCATTAGTATAGTCCATATAGTTTTGAACCATATCATTTCCTGGGGCTGGACAAGAATTAGTAGTTAGATCACATGTAAAATTTGGTTGTCTTGTGTTAGGAGTATCAAGACAATAATCGTCTACTGTGCATCCATCTACTCCTAGATTTGTATTGGGATCACCCCATAGATGTCTTAAGCCTAGCCAGTGACCAACTTCATGTGTCATAGTTCTTCCTCTATTGTATGATGGGTTTAAAATAAATGTTCCGTCATTTTCGTCAATTGTTCCAAAAGTATCGAAGCTAGCTACAACTCCATCAGTATTAGCAAGTCCACCGTTGTTGTTTAATCCTCCTAATCCAGAATTACTAGGGAATTGCGCATAACCTAAAATACCATCAAGTCCACCTTGATCTGCTGGTAATCCTCCAAAGCGAACTGTCCACATATTTAAATAATTATCAGGATTCCAAATGGTGTTTTGTTTTAGCAACTCTACATCTGCTCTTTTTTCCCAGTCAGCTCCTCCTGGTCCATTTGCTACGTCATTAGCATATGGAGCTATATTGTGTCTTACAATTCCTGAAGTTGGATTCCCATTAGGATCAGTTTGAGCAATACAGAAATTAATTTCACAATCAACAGCTAATCCAGTAGAATTAGCTCCTCCGGGTGTGTTAATTAATTTTCTGTAATCTTCATTCATGACTTGGATTTGAGATAAAGCTTGAGCATCTGTAATGTTTTCACCTGTTCCTATTGCGTCACCATTGTGTACAATATGGATTACTACAGGAATATTATATACTTGCTGAATATTTTTACCAGCAGCTCTGTCGGCTTTTATTTGGGCTATTTTAGGAGCTAACCAGTTTTCAAATTCTGTATTAGTGCTTCTGTTTGGGTATTGTGTTTTTAAATAAGCCTCGTTTTCATCAGTATAACATCTGATATGACCACTAGGAGTGAGTGCTTGTTCAGTTATTTGGATAGGTCTTCCAAATTTTTGAGGAACTCCTTTTTTTTGTAAGGTTTGGGCATTTACAGTTAAAGATAATAAACTAAAGACTGTGAATACTATACCTTTTGAGGTATTTTTTTTCATAAAATATAAGATTATTGGATAGGTCTGCAATTTAATTTTTTTTATGGTATTTTATGTTGATTTTTTAAATAAAAACTATAATTAATGCCTTTTAAATAAAAATAATTTTAAATAAAAATAATTTATTTAATGTTTTACACGGATTGTTTTTTATAAATTTATATTTTTTTATGATTTTATTTGAATTATTTGTTATTTTTGATTTGTAAATAAGTAAATAATTCAAATAAAATGAAAAAAAAATTACTATTAGCAATGTTTGCTGTGTTATTTTTCAGTAATATATATTGTCAAAAGTCTGTATGGAAAAAAACTTCTTTAGATAAAGTGGAATCACTTCAAAAAGCGGAAAGAATATCAATGCCTTTCAAATATGAACTCTATTCATTAGAGATGCAAAACTTAAAGTCAAGTTTAATGCTCGCTCCAAATGATTTAAGTGGCGTTTTTTCAAATATCATTATTACTTTTCCTAATTCTAATGGGAGTTTAGAAAACTATAGAATTTATGAATCTTTGATTATGGAAAAAGAGTTGGCTGAAAAATTTCCTGAAATGAAAACTTATTTAGGAAAAGGAATTAATGATCCAACTGCAACTATTCGATTTAGTATAACTCAATTTGGATTTCATGGAATGATTTTGTCAGGAAAAACAGGAACAACTTTTATAGATACTTACACTACGGATTTAAACAATTATATTGTTTATGATAAATCTAATACGTCAAATATAAGAAATTTTAGTTGTGATTTTGATGAAATAAATCATGAAGTGTTAAAAAATGTGTCAAGTGAGAGTTTTCAAAGAACAGGGGATGGTAACTTTAGAACATATAGATTAGCAATGGCTTGTACTGGAGAATATGCTGCTTTTCATGGAGGTACCGTTGCAGGGGCTTTAGCTGCAATAGTTGTAACTGTAAATAGAGTTAATGCTATCTATGAGAGAGATTTATCAGCAAGATTGGTTTTGGTAGCAAATAATAATTTAATAATTTACACAAATGCAGGAACTGATCCTTATACAAATAATAATGGAGGAACTATGTTGGGGCAAAATCAAACTAATGTGACCACAGTTATTGGGAGTGCAAATTACGATATTGGTCATGTTGTGAGTACAGGAGGAGGAGGTGTTGCTGGATTAGGGGTTGTGTGTAATAATTCTCAAAAAGCGAGAGGTGTTACAGGAGCAAATGCACCAGTTGGAGATCCTTTTGATATTGATTATGTAGCTCATGAGATAGGGCACCAGTTTGGATGTAATCATACTTTTAATAATTCATGTAGTGGTAATAGAAATTCAAGTACAGCAGTAGAGCCAGGAAGTGGGTCTACTATTATGGCGTACGCAGGAATTTGCTCTCCTAATGTTCAAAGTAATTCAGATGCTCACTTTAGTTTTATTAGTATTGCTGAGGCTAATACTAGAACGTTCTTAGGGACTTCTTGCGCAGTTGTAACACCTAATGGCAATATTGCTCCAGTAGTTAATGCAGGTCCAGATTATATTATTCCAAAAGGTACGGCATTTGTTTTAAAAGGTGCAGCTACAGATGCTAATGGTGATGCTTTGACCTATTGTTGGGAGCAAACAAATAATGAGATTTCTACGCAGGCTCCTTTACAAACAGCTACTAATGGTCCAAATTTCAGATCTAGACCACCTGTTGCTTCTCCTGATAGGTATATGCCAAGAATACAGGATGTAATTAATAATAATTTGGCACCAACTTGGGAAGTTGTACCTAATGTTGTTAGAACAATGAATTTTGCACTTACTGTTAGGGATAATAGAAGTCCTAATGGAGGACAAACAGGAAGAGATGATATGGTTGTTACTACAGCATCAGTGGGTCCTTTTTTAGTAAATACTCCAAATACAGCAGTTTCGTGGGTGGCGGGAACAAATCAAAATGTTACTTGGGATGTGGCTGGAACTACGGAAAATGGGATTAACGCATCTTTTGTTGATATTTTACTTTCTACAGATGGAGGATTTACTTATCCTATATTTTTAGCCAGTAAAGTGCCAAATGATGGTTCTGAAATAATTACAGTGCCAAATAATCCAGGTTCTCAAAATAGAATTATGGTAAGAGGTTATAGCCATATTTTTTATGATATATCAAACACAAACTTTACTATTTCTTCTGCTCCTTCTTCTTTTTCAGTTTCTTTTTCAGGTATTGAAGAGACGCAGAATACTTCAATTTGTTCTTCAAATACAGTTGATTATATAATAAATTATTCTGCTTTAGGAGGATTTGGTGCAAGTACATCTTTTACTGCTACTGGTAATCCTTCAGGGTCAACGGTAAGTTTTAACCCTAGCCAAATTAGTTCTACAGGAACAGTTGTTTTGACTTTAGGTAATTTAACTTCTGTTGCAAGTGGAGATTATCAAATATTAGTTAATGCTACTTCTGGTGCTGTTACAAAAACGGTTCCTTTCTATTTGTCTGTTGGTCTTAGCCCTGTAGTTTTGACTGCTCCTGTTAATAATGCAATTGGTCAAAATACTACTTTAAATTTGACTTGGGATCTAAATCCTAATGCAACGTCTTATGATGTTCAGGTAGCTACAGATAATACTTTTAGTACTGTTGTAAGTTCTGGAAATGTGACTTCAAATTCATATAGTGTTTCTGGATTAAGTGAAGGGACAAATTACTTTTGGAGAGTGTTGCCAAAAAGTGTTACTTGTACTGGTGTTTACGGGAGTTCTTATAGGTTTACAACAGGAAGTATCTCTTGTACAACAACTTCATCGAGTAATGTGCCAATTGTTATTTCTGCCTCTGGAACACCAACAATTAATTCGACCTTGAATATTCCTTCTGGAGGGTCAATAGCTGATATAAATGTGACAATGAATATAACGCATACTTGGATAAATGATTTAACAGCTACATTAACAAGTCCGTCAGGGACAATTGTGCAGCTATTCTCTAATGAATGTAATCCAAACGCAAGTATAGAAAATATAGTAGCTACATTTGATGATTCAGGTTCAGCATTAGTTTGTGGTAATAATCCAGGGATATCTGGAACGGTATTACCAGAACAAGTATTGTCAGTGTTTAATGGTGAGGATTCTGCAGGAACATGGGTTTTAACAGTTTCAGATGCTTTTAATCAAGATGGAGGAGTTTTAAATAGTTGGAGTTTAAATGTTTGTATCGTTCAGCCACTAGGAAATGACTTGTTTGATTTTGAGGAGCTTACATTATATCCTAATCCTAATAAAGGAAGTTTTACTGTGACATTTTTGTCTAATTCATCAAATGATATTGATGTACATGTTTTTGATATTCGTGGAAGAGAGGTGTATAAAGAGACATTTTCTAATACAGGGAGTTTTAATCAAAATATAAACTTAGAAGATGTTCAAACAGGTATTTATTTGGTTTCAATAATTGATGGAGCTAAAAAGGTAATGAAGAAAATAATTATTGAATAATTTAATTGTTAAAAACTTAATACCTCCTTTTTTAAAGGGGGTTTTTTATTTAAAAGAAACTTTAATCGTATTAATTATTTGAGGAACTTCAAGAACAATAAAATCTAAAGCTAAATTATATTTTTCATTTTCTTTATTAAAATTGAGATTCCCTTTGGATACTAAGTAATATCCTGCTTGACCTTTACAGAAACAATGTCTTCCAAAAAGCATTTTTGTGTTTTGCAACTCAGTATCAGTTAATGCTAAATTAGAATTGGAATTGTTTATTTGGAAAATAATTTCTTCAACATAGTTCGTATCTTGAATTTCTTTTTCAGTGTTTTTTGTATAGCTATATTTAATAATTGAATATTCAGAATTGCTTTCTGTTTGATAATAAATGCTATTTATTTCGTCTTTTTTTATAATTAAACTTCTGTTTTTTATAATTTCAATTGTGCAAATACCGTCATCAGGACAAGAAGGATTTAATTTGCCCGAAATTATCGTGGATTTATTTATTTCTTCTAATTTATCTGTATTTTTTATTGAACTACAAGAAATTAATAAAGTTAAAGTAAATGCAAAGGCTATTTTTTCCATGTCTTAAAAAGCTGATTTTAATTAAAGATAGAAAAAACAAACCAAATTATTTACCATTAAATAAATTCATTGTGTTATTTAAGCCAGCTAAAGCAAATGATTTTATAATTTCAGTTGAAACTTCAAGTCTTTCTTTTAGTTTTTCTTTTTCATCATCAGTCCATTCACCTAAGACATAGTTTACTTGCTGCCCTTTTTTGAATTCATCACTTATTCCAAAACGAAATCGTGGGTACTCTGAGGTGTTTAGTGTTTGTTGTATGTTTTTTAATCCATTATGACCTCCGTCACTTCCTTTTGTTTTAATTCGAATAGTGCCAAATGAAAGATTAAGATCGTCTGTAATCACAAGAATGTTTTCTTTTTCTATATTTTCTTTTTCCATCCAGTATTTAACAGCTTTTCCGCTTAAATTCATATAAGTATTTGGTTTTAATAAAAGAATTGTTCTTCCTTTTATTTTTATCTCAGCGAGATCACCAAGCTTGACTGTTTGAAAATTTATGTTTTCTTTATTAGCAAAAAAATCAACTATTTTAAAGCCTATATTGTGTCTAGTATTGACATACTCTGTTCCAATATTACCTAGTCCAATAACTAAAAATTTTTTCATTTTAAGGGTTTCTTTTTTCTAAATAAATGAGTAATCCAATTCATGTTGCAAACATATGAATTTAATTTATTTTAAAAATGAGGTGGTAGTTTATAAAAAAAGCACCAGTAGTAGTCTGGTGCTTTAAATAATCAATAAATAATGATATTATTTTTTCTTTGCTGGAGCAGCTTTTGCAGCTTTTGCAGCTTCTTGAGCAGCTTTCATTGCAGCACGAGAAATTCTTACCTGACATACTACAGTATTGTCTGGGTGCATTAATTTAAAGTTGTTTGTCTCTAATTTTGTAACATACAATTTATTACCCATTTCTAAAGGAGTAATGTTTGCTTCAACAAAATCAGGAAGGTTTTTAGGTAAAGCTTTAACTTTTAAACGACGTTGGTTTAAACGTAAAACACCACCAGCCATAACACCTGGAGATTTTCCAGTAACTTTTACAGGAACTTCCATTATGATTTCTTTCTCTTCGTTTAATTGGAAAAAGTCAATATGTAAAATTTTGTCTGAAACTGGATGAAATTGAATATCTTGTAAGATTGCTTCAATTTTTTTACCTTCTTCTAATTCAATTACAACAGTGTGAGCGTTTGGAGTGTATACCAAGTTTTTAAATGCTCTTTCATCTGCTGCAAAATGTACTGGTTGATTTCCTCCGTAAATAACGCAAGGAACCATTCCAGCATCACGTACGGCTTTAGTTGCCTTTTTGCCTACGTTTTCTCTTTCTGATCCTTTAATCGTAATTGATTTCATTGTTAAAATATATAATTAATAAAAAAATAATTCTTAATCTGTTTTTTTAAATGTTCTGTTTACATTAAAAATTTTCCACTTATGGAGTTGTTGTTTTGTACCATGTGCATTACTTCTGCAAATAAATCGGCACATGTTACAACTTTTATTTTATTAGATTCTTTCCTTAAAGGAATAGAATCGGTAACTATTAGCTCTAGTAATTTAGAGTTTTCAATTTTTTCGTATGCTTCTCCAGATAAAATAGGATGAGTGCAAATTGCTCTAACACTTAAAGCTCCTTTTTCCATCATTACATCTGCTGCTTTAGCAAGAGTTCCTCCTGTATCTATCATATCATCTACAAGAATAACATTTCTTCCTGTAACATCTCCAATTAGTTCCATTGTGTCAATTACATTTGCTTTTTTTCTTTGCTTGTAACAAACGACAACATCAGATTCTAAAAACTTAGAATAAGCATAAGCTCTTTTTGATCCACCCATATCTGGTGAAGCAATTGTTAGGTTTTCTAAATTTAAACTTTTTACATATGGTAAAAAGATAGTAGAAGCAAATAAATGATCTACAGGTTTTTCGAAAAAACCTTGGATTTGATCAGCGTGTAAATCCATAGTCATAATTCGAGTTGCTCCTGCAGCTTCTAATAGTTTTGCAACTAATTTTGCTCCTATTGGGACTCTTGGTTTGTCTTTTCTGTCTTGTCTCGCCCATCCAAAATATGGTATTACTGCTGTAATATGACGTGCTGATGCTCTTTTTGCTGCATCAATCATAAGTAATAATTCCATCAAATTGTCAGAACTTGGGAAAGTTGAGCAAACTAGAAATACTCTTAAACCTCTAATTGATTCTTCAAAAGAAGGTTGAAATTCTCCATCACTATATTTTGAGAACGTAATTTTACCTAGCGACATTCCATAGCTCTTTGCTATTTTTTCAGCCAAGTACACACTCTGAGAACATGCAAAAATCTTTGCTTCAGGCTCGTTGTATGACATCTTAATTTATTGTTTAGTAGTTGATTAGTGTTGTGTTGTGTAAACGAGGTGCAAATTTAGAAATAAATTTTAACTCTGAAAGTAATTTTTAAAGTATTTTTAGTGTGATTTTTTTAAAAAATAATTACATTTGCACTCTCAAAAGGAATAAAAGGTTTTTTATTTCTTTATATTTTGCCTTGGTGGCGGAATTGGTAGACGCGCACGACTCAAACTCGTGTTCTTCGGAGTGTGGGTTCGATTCCCACCCAAGGTACATGTAAAAACCCTAACTATTTAATTTTAAATAAGTTAGGGTTTTTTATTTTTTGTTGACTAATTACTGAAATCTGTTTTTAATTCTTTTAAGCGATGGTTGTAGTAATGAGAAAAAAGTAAGGGATTCATTTAAGAAGATACATGCTGGTAATAATCATTGAAATGATATGGGAGAATCGCTTGTTGATTTAGATATTTATAATATTAAACCAAAACGTAAAAACCCTCTCATTGCTGAAAGGGTTTTCTTTAGTAGCGGGAACAGGACTCGAACCTGTGACCTTCGGGTTATGAGCCCGACGAGCTGCCTACTGCTCTATCCCGCGATTTGTGAGTGCAAATTTACAATGTTTATTGGAATAAACAAGTCTTTTTGAAAAAAATAATGATTTATTTCTTCTGTTCTGCCTTTTACAAAATAAATGATACATAAAGATAGCTTTTAAATATTTACAATAAAACTACATTAATGGACGCTCTTGTTCTAGTGTGCGTGTTAAAGAGCTTGATTTTTAAATCTTAATTATCTTTTTTATAAAAGTTATTTAGTTTTAAAATAAGTTAATTAAAGAATTTATTGAGTGTTACAATAATAAAAGATCATTTAATGGTGAAAAAAATCAGTGAAATTTTATCTACTGGTTTTAACTGGTTTATTGTAAAAATTGTTAATAATCTATTTTAAGATGACTCAAAAAATTCTTTATTTACTCTGCCAGAAGCAATCCATGAGGATGTTATGCCAAGTGAGATAATAGTTAATACAACTATAATTATGTTTTCTATTTTAAATAAAACAGGATAGGCAATGCTTTGAGATATCATTAAAAGTGAAAATTCTTGTTGAATGATGATTAGGATGCTGCCAATTAATATGCCGAAAAAAAGACCAAAAGATGTGATAATTATTCCTTGAATAAAGAATATTTTTCTAATTTCTTTAAAGGTTAAGCCTATGTTGTATAAAGTATATATGTTTTCTTTTTTGTCGATAATAATCATTACGATAGCTCCAGCTAAACAAAATAAAGTTAAAATCACTACAAGGGTGCTAAATAAATAGATGAATAAATTTTCAGAATTTAACATTTTGTATAAAGAATCGTTTAATTGTGCTTTGGTTTTTATTTTCACATTGTTTTTGAAAATAACATTTAATTCTTCAATTATTTTTTCTTCTGGAATATTTTTGGATGCTTTTAGTTCTATGCTAGTGATTTGGTTTTGTTTGAATCCAAATAAATTTTGCGCAACTAGAATATCGCAATAAACATATTTACTGTCAACATCTTCGTTTATGTTGAAAATTCCTGTTGGTTGAAGTTTGGAAATATTAAAAGCATTTTCGTTATTTTCAATTAATCCTTTACCAGGTTTTGGTGAATAAATATCTAAGGAGTTTGTGAAATCAAATAGTCCTAAAGATAATCTTCTTGATATTTCTGCTCCGACAATTGCTTGATTTGTGTTTGGTTCTAGCCAGTTTCCTACATATAGATATTTGTCTATAGAGCTTACTTTTGTAAATATGCTATCAACTCCTTTTATTGTGGCTATTTGTTCTTTGTTGCTATAGCTGAATAGTACTCGGTCTTGAACTATTTTGCTGTAATTTGTGATTGAATTGCTTTCTTTTAATTTAAGTTCTTCTTCTTGAGTGATGAAAAAAGATTTTCCGTTTATGGCTTCAATTGTAAAATCGGGATCTGAAGAATTACTATAGCTGAGTGTGAATTCTTTTAAGCCACTAAATACGGAAAGAAAAATAAATAGTGCCATTGCGCTAGCAATAATAGCTACTGTTGCTATTATGGTTATGATGTTTATTGTAGAGTTTTTGCTAAAACTTACTGCATATCTTTTTGCTATGTAGAATGGGAAATTCAATGATTTATGATTTCTTTCTCTTGTCTAGTAAATCAGGGTTTAAGACAGGGTTTTCTTTTCCGCTTAGGGCGTCGTCGATTTTTTCAATATAATCTAAGCTATCATCAATGTAGAAAATTAGATTTGGAACTTTTCTTAATTGATTTTTTACACGTTGGGATAAATCATGCTTAATTAAAGGTGTGTTTGTTTTTATTGCATTTAAGATTTCTCCTGCTTTTTCCGTTGGGAAAACACTTAAAAAAACTTTAGCTATAGATAAATCTGAAGTTACATTAACTTTTGAAACTGAAATCACTAAATTACTTACTCCGTTTTTTCTTATTTCTCCTTGAAGAATGTCAACAAGGTCTTTTTGTAATAATGTGCCTATTTTTTTTTGTCTGTTCGTTTCCATTTTGCAAAAATACGTAATAATGTTATAAACTAAATAGAATTATTTTTTTAGAGTAAAACTTTTTGTTATTTTGTGTTTAATTAAGTTTTTAATGTTTCTAAAACAGAAATAATGCGAAAAATTGAACATATAGGTATAGCTGTAAAAGACTTGGAAGTCTCTAATTTGATTTTTGAAAAGCTTCTAGGGGTGTCGTCATATAAAGAAGAAGTGGTAGAAAGGGAAGGGGTTAAAACTTCTTTTTTTGAGAATGGACCTAATAAAATCGAATTATTACAAGCGATTAGAGAGGATAGTCCAATAGCTAAATTTATTGAAAAAAAAGGGGAAGGGATTCATCATATAGCTTTTGATGTTGAAAATATTTTACTCGAAATTGAAAGATTGAAAAAAGAAGGATTTGTTGTTTTGAATGAATTGCCGAAGAAAGGTGCTGATAATAAGTTGGTTGCTTTTCTTCATCCTAAAAGTACAAATGGAGTTTTGATAGAACTTTGTCAAGAAATAAAATAAAAATATAAAAAATGTTGCATTGAATAAAAAATAGTAGTAATATTGCAACCTCAAAACTGGTCCTATAGCTCAGTTGGTTAGAGCACCTGACTCATAATCAGGTGGTCCCTGGTTCGAGCCCAGGTGGGACCACAAAAAAAATTAGCCAGAAATGGCTATTTTTTTTGTTTAGTTAAGAAAATTTTAAGTTTTTTTTAAAAATGATTGTTTAGTGCAAAAATATTCTTATTTTAGTACTCGGTTAATTAATTTTTTTGACTAAATAATAATTAAAACATTAACAAGGGATTTTTCTTCTTGCAAGAAAGGGAAAATTTATATTTTTATAACCATGAAGTTAGTAATAAATAGAATAGTTTTCATAGTTGCATTTTTGATGAGTTTTTATAATGGGTTCTCTCAAGAAACTCCTCCTCCTCCAACTCCTCCTCCTGGTGATCCTGTGCCTATAGATGGTGGAATAGTGCTAATGTTTTTTGTAGCAATACTGTTTGGATATTATATTTCAAGATATTTTTATAATAAAAAAAGCTCTATATAGAGCTTTTTTTATTTTTGTAATTCCTGAATTCTTTTTATATACTTGCCGAGTACGTCGAATTCTAAATTAATAATGGTTCCAACTTTGTAATGCTTGAAGTTTGTATTCTCGTAAGTATAAGGTATTATAGCAACACTGAATTCGTTTCGTTTTGAGTTTACAACTGTTAAACTTGTGCCGTTAATTGTTATAGATCCTTTTTCTATAGTTATATTGTTACTTGCTTCGTCGTATTCAAAAGTAAAATACCAGCTTCCGTTTGTTTCGGTTATTTCTTTACATATGCCTATTTGGTCTACATGGCCTTGAACTATGTGTCCGTCAAGTCTGTCTCCGAGTTTCATTGCTCGCTCAAGATTAATGACGTCGTTCTCTTTCCAAGAAGAAATGTTTGTTTTTTCAATGGTTTCTTTTATTGCAGTAACGGTGTATTCGCTGTCTTTTATTGCAACTACAGTTAAGCAAATTCCATTATGAGCAACACTTTGGTCAATTTTTAATTCATTTGTAATATTTGAATTTAATTTGATGTGAAGGTTTTCTTTGTCTTTGGTAATTTCTTTTATTGTTCCTAATGTTTCAATGATTCCGGTAAACATAACTAATTTTATTTTACTAAATTTGCAATTCAAAAGTAAGTAATTAATAGGAACTTATTATGGTAAAAAGAACAGAAAATATAATTGTAGGAATATCTATAGGTGATTTGAATGGAATTGGTCCTGAAGTAGTGCTTAAAACATTTGAAGATAATAGGATGCTAGAATTATGTACGCCTGTTATTTTTGCAAATATTAAAATAGTTTCTTTTTTAAAGAAAAATTTGGGATTAGATTCTAGTTTGCATGGTATTGATAATCTAGGTCAGATGGTTTTAGGGAAAATAAATGTTTTAAATGTTTGGAAAGAAGGAGTTAATATAGAGTACGGGAAGAATGATGAGGTTGTAGGGAAATATTCTATTAAATCATTTCAGTCAGCAACTAAAGCTTTAAAGGAGGGGCTTGTAGATGTTTTAGTTACGGCTCCTATAAATAAATATAATATTCAATCCGAAGAATTTAAGTTTCCAGGACATACGGATTATTTAAATAGTCAATTAAATGGAGATGCTTTAATGTTGATGGTTCATGATAAATTTCGTGTGGGTTTATTGACAGATCATATTCCTGTTAATGAAGTTTCTAAGCATTTAACGGAAGATTTGTTGGTTGAAAAAATAAATACAATTATAAAATCACTTGAGCAAGATTTTGGAGTTGTTAAGCCTAAAGTGGCTTTGCTAGGACTTAATCCTCATAGTGGTGATAATGGAGTTATTGGTGATGAAGAAGAGAAAGTTATAAAACCTGTAGTTAAAAAAATGTTTGATTCTGGTAAAATGGTTTTTGGACCGTATTCATCAGATAGTTTTTTTGGGTCATATCAATATGAAAAATATGATGCCATTCTAGCTATGTATCATGATCAAGGACTTATTCCATTTAAAACATTATCGTTTGGAAAAGGAGTAAATTATACAGCAGGATTAGATAAAATACGAACATCTCCAGACCATGGAACTGCTTATGAAATAGCAGGAAAAAGGTTGGCGAATTATGATTCTTTTAAAGAAGCTGTTTATTTAGCAATTGACGTTTTTAATAAAAGAAAAGAATATCAAGAATTAACTAAAAAGCCTTTGAAGGTTAGGTAAATATAGTTGTAAACAAAAAAATGTTTATAACTGGTTTTAATTTATAATAATTTTATATCTTTGCATCCCATTAATGATGGGTTGACTGTTGTTATGAAAAAATTAAAAGAATATTTGATTCAGTTTGCTGGATTGAAATTGGGGAAGCATCAGTTTGAATATCAATTAGATAATTCGTTCTTTGAGTGCTTTGATTATAGCGAGTTTAATGCTGTTGATATCAAAGTAGATTTGATTTTAGAGAAGAAGAATACGATGCTTGAGCTCGATTTCAAATATAAAGGAATTGTAAATGTACCTTGTGATTTAACAAATGAAATGTTTGATTTGCCAATTAAAGGAAAATTAAAATTGATTGTTAATTTTGGAAATACATTTAATAATGAAAATGAAGAATTACTTGTTTTGCCTCATGGTGAGTTTCAAGTAGATGTTTCTCAATATATTTATGAAGGAATTGTGCTTTCTGTTCCTGTTAAGAGAATTCATCCAGGAATAAAGGATGGAACATTGAAAACAGATGCACTAGAAACATTAGAGAAACTTTCTCCAAAAGAAGAACAAGAAGAACAAGAAAATATTGACCCAAGATGGGAAAATTTAAAAAAACTATTAACGGATAAATAATATAGTAAAATGGCACATCCTAAGAGAAAAATCTCCAAAACAAGAAGAGATAAAAGAAGAACACATTACAAAGCATCTGTACCTCAAATTGCTACATGTCCTACAACAGGAGAAGCACATTTGTATCACAGAGCTTATTGGCATGAAGGTAAAATGTATTACAGAGGTCAAGTTGTAATTGATAAAGCAGAAGCAGTTGCTTAATGCTTTTAAAAAATAGAGAAAAACTCTCACACTGTGAGAGTTTTTTTGTTAATAAGATTTTTACTTATTCAAACTGACTCTATTTTTTACAGGTTTGATTTTTTTTTTGTAATTTCCACCACTCTTTAAGAAGTTTTTATTTTATAGAGGAAAAATTATTTTTATGAATAAAATTACAGCCGCAATTACAGCAATTGGCTCTTATGTTCCTGACTATGTTCTTTCTAATAAAGTATTAGAAGAAATGGTTGAAACCAATGATGAATGGATAACCAGTAGAACTGGAATAAAGGAACGAAGAATTTTAAAAGAAGAAGGTCAAGGAACTTCTTTTTTAGCAATTAAAGCTGCTCAAAATTTAATTGAGAAAGCTCAAATTGATCCAAAAGAGATTGATTTAGTTATTATGGCAACCGCAACGCCAGATATGCCTGTTGCTTCAACAGGGGTATACGTAGCAACACAAATAGGGGCTACAAATGCATTCGCATACGATTTACAAGCCGCTTGTTCAAGTTTTTTATATGGAATTTCTACAGCTTCTGCCTATATAGAATCTGGAAGATATAAAAAAGTACTATTGATCGGAGCTGATAAAATGTCTTCAATTATAGATTATACAGATAGAGCAACATGTATCATTTTTGGTGATGGTGCTGGTGCTGTTTTATTTGAGCCTAATAATGAAGGATTAGGGCTTCAAGATGAATTATTGAAAAGTGATGGAATTGGAAGAGAATTTTTAAAAATAGATGCGGGAGGTTCAATTTTGCCAGCTTCTGAACAAACAATAAAGAATAAACAACATTTTGTTTTTCAAGATGGAAAAACAGTGTTTAAATATGCTGTTTCTGGAATGGCTGATGTCAGTGAGAAAATTATGCAACGTAATAATCTTTCACAT
The DNA here is from genome assembly GCF_023008245.1 of Flavobacterium sediminilitoris. Taxonomy (NCBI): domain Bacteria; kingdom Pseudomonadati; phylum Bacteroidota; class Flavobacteriia; order Flavobacteriales; family Flavobacteriaceae; genus Flavobacterium; species Flavobacterium sediminilitoris. The sequence continues at coordinate 883,655 of NZ_CP090145.1, read as the reverse complement.
GATGATGTAAACTGGTTAGTTGCGCATCAAGCAAACAAGAGAATTATTGATGCCACAGCAAATAGAATGGGATTGGATGAAAGCAAAGTTTTAGTAAATATCCATCGTTATGGTAATACTACTTCTGCAACACTACCTTTGTTGTTGGCTGATTTTGAAAGTCAACTTAAAAAAGGAGATAATATTATTTTTGCCGCATTTGGAGGAGGATTCACTTGGGGAGCTATTTATCTAAAATGGGCATATAACAAAAATTAACAAACTAAACCAAATTTCAAATAGTATGGATATTAGAGAAATTCAAAACCTAATTAAATTCGTAGCAAAATCTGGAGCTACTGAAGTAAAGTTGGAAATGGATGATTTTAAAATCACCATAAAAACAACAAATGAAGAAGCAGAATCAACTACAACTTATGTTCAACAAGTTCCTGTTTCTACAGCGTTGCCACAAGCTTCAGCTCCTCAGCCAGTTGCACCAACTGCACCAGTTGCACCAACTGCAGCACCTGAAGTAGACGAAAATGCTAAATATATTACAGTTAAGTCACCTATAATAGGTACATTTTATAGAAAACCAGCACCTGATAAACCAGTTTTTGTTGAAGTTGGTTCAACAATTTCAAAAGGAGATGTGGTTTGTGTAATAGAAGCAATGAAATTATTTAACGAAATTGAATCAGAAATATCAGGTAAAATCGTTAAAGTATTAGTTGATGATTCATCACCAGTAGAGTTTGATCAACCATTATTTTTAGTAGATCCATCTTAAGTAAGAAATTATAAATTGTAAGTGAATGTTTATTCATGATTTAAATGATTTAAGTTTCAAAAATTTAAAATTTCCGAAAGATGTTTAAAAAAATATTAATAGCAAATAGAGGGGAAATTGCACTTCGTGTGATTAGAACTTGTAAAGAAATGGGAATTAAAACAGTAGCTGTTTATTCAACAGCAGATGCTGATAGTTTACATGTTCGATTCGCAGATGAAGCAGTTTGTATTGGTCCTCCTCCAAGTAATTTATCTTACTTGAAAATGTCAAATATAATTGCAGCAGCAGAAATTACTAATGCAGATGCAATTCATCCTGGTTATGGATTTTTATCAGAAAATGCTAAATTTTCAAAAATATGTGAAGAACACGGTATTAAATTTATCGGTGCTTCTGCAGATATGATTGATAAAATGGGAGATAAGGCAACTGCAAAGGCTACTATGAAAGCAGCAGGAGTTCCATGTGTTCCTGGTTCAGAAGGAATATTAGAATCTTTTGAGCAAACTCAGAAGTTAGCAAAAGAAATGGGATATCCTGTGATGTTGAAAGCAACTGCTGGTGGTGGTGGAAAAGGAATGCGTGCTGTTTGGAAAGAAGAAGATCTATTGAAGGCTTGGGAGAGTGCTCGTCAAGAGGCTGGAGCTGCTTTTGGTAATGACGGAATGTACATGGAAAAGTTAATTGAAGAGCCACGTCATATTGAAATTCAAGTTGTAGGTGATTCATACGGAAAAGCATGCCATTTATCTGAAAGAGATTGTTCAGTTCAACGTCGTCACCAAAAATTAACAGAAGAAACTCCTTCTCCTTTTATGACTGACGATTTACGTAATGAAATGGGTAATGCTGCTGTAAAAGCTGCGGAATTTATTAAATACGAAGGAGCTGGTACAGTAGAATTTCTTGTTGATAAGCATAGGAATTTTTATTTTATGGAAATGAATACCCGTATTCAAGTGGAACATCCTATTACAGAGCAAGTTATTGATTATGATTTAATTCGTGAACAAATTTTGGTTGCAGCAGGTGTGCCAATTTCAGGAAAAAATTATTTTCCGCAATTACACTCAATAGAATGTCGTATTAATGCTGAAGATCCATATAATGATTTTCGTCCATCTCCAGGTAAGATAACTGTTTTGCATTCACCAGGAGGACACGGAGTTCGATTAGATACTCACGTGTATGCAGGATATACAATTCCACCAAATTACGATTCAATGATTGCTAAATTAATTACTACTGCTCAGACAAGAGAAGAAGCAATAAGTAAAATGAAGAGAGCTTTAGATGAATTTGTAATTGAAGGAATTAAAACAACAATACCATTCCATAGACAGTTAATGGATGAGCCAGATTATGTGGCTGGAAATTATACTACAAAATTCATGGAATCTTTTGTAATGAAAGATAAAGTTGAAGAATAAAAAAATAAAAAACTCCCAAACTTGGGAGTTTTTTATTAGGTTAAATTTTTAATTAATTCATCTACTTCATTTTTTTGAGCTAAGTATTTTAATTGGAGTTCGGAATTTCTACCCATTCTGTGATAGTATTCCATTCCTTTTGATGCAAAGTGTTTTAAATAATAGTTTGATGCAATTGGAATTAAAGGGAATTCTTTATGGAATAGCATTTCGTAATAAGCTTGCCATTCTCGCTCGTTTTTATCTTTAATTAGACTTTCTGGAGCTTTTTGTTTTACATGGAGCATTTCATGGGCAAGTAGGTTTAAGATTAGAACGAGAGGGAATTGAAATACATTTTTAGGAATTTGTACTTTTTGTGGTTTTCCTAAAGCTCCTATTGTAACCATTAAAATAAATTCTGGTTTAGCTTCTTCTGTTAATTCAAATCCTTTAAAGTTGTGATGGCTTAATCTATAAACTTTAAGTAAGAATTCAGCGGCTTCAATAGTCATTTCTAATTCATGGAATTTTTTAATAGTAAATTCTATTTCATCAAATGGCATCATAAGTAATTGGGGGCTTCTTGTTTTATTAAAATTTTATAATGTTTCTTTTAACCATTTGAAAAATTCATGTTGCCAAACTAGTCCATTTTGAGGTTTTAATATCCAATGATTTTCCTCAGGAAATAACATAAAGCGGCTTTTTATTCCTTTTAATTGAGCAGCTTGAAATGCTTCTTGACTTTGTCCTACAGGAACGCGATAATCTTTGGCTCCTTGAATAATGAAAATAGGCGTATTCCAGTTGTTTACTAAGTTAATAGGATTGAATTCATTATAAGCTTTTTGTGCTAAGCTGTTGTTTTTTTCCCAATAAGCACCACCCATATCCCAATTTGTAAAGAATACTTCTTCTGTTGTGCCATACATACTTTGAGTATTGAAAATTCCAGCGTGAGCTATAAATGTTTTAAATCTGTTTTTGTGGATTCCAGCTAAATAAAAAACAGAATAACCTCCATAACTAGCACCAACTGCTCCTAATCTTGTTTTGTCAACATAGTTTTCTTGTGAAATATCATCAATTGCGCTTAAATAATCATCCATTGCTTGTCCTCCCCAATCTTTACTGATTTCTTCGTTCCAGCTTACGCCATGTCCTGGCATACCTCTTCTATTTGGGGCAACTACAATGTATCCTTGAGAAGCCATAACTTGAAAATTCCATCTGAATGAATAGAATTGAGATAAAGCTCCTTGTGGACCACCTTGGCAGTATAAAAGTGTTGGGTATTTCTTTTTTGCATCAAAATTTGGAGGTAAAATTACCCAAACTAGCATGTCTTTTCCGTCGGTTGTTTTTACAATTCTTTTCTCAATTTTAGGTAAAGAAAGGTTGTTGTAGATTTCGGTATTGATGTTTGTTAATTGTTTCCAATCTTTTTTATTTAGATTATAGCTAAATATTTCATTAGCATGATTCATGTCGCTTCTTGTAACTAAAACTTTTTCTTCATGGAAACCAATAATTTGATTTATGTCGAATTGTCCTTCAGTAATTTGTTTAACACGAATTGCTATTTTAGTTAAACCTGGAAAGTTTACTTCAAATAATTGTTTTGTACCATTAATGGGTGCTAAAAAATACACTTTTCTACCATCATTACTCCATGTAAAACTATCAACTGTTCCATCCCAATTAGAAGTTAGATTAATATCTGTTCCTTTATGACGAACAATGATATCATTTTTATCGGCTTCATAACCATCGCGTTTCATTTGTAACCAAGATAAATCGCTGTTTGGTGAAAATTGAGGGGCTACATCGTAACCAGAATTATTTTTGGTTAAATTTTTAGTTATTCCAGATTTTAAATTATACTCATACAAATCAGTATTTGTGCTAATTGCATAAGCTGTTTTTTCTTTTTTCTTAGAAACATAAATCACTTTTAAACCATCTGGAGACCAAATGTAATCTTCATCTCCACCAAAAGGCTTTTGAGGGGAATCGAAAGGTTCGTTTTTCATGATGTCAATTTCTTTGTTTTTGTCATCTGTGATTATTACATGATTATGATTTCCATTATTATATGTATCCCAATGACGATAATCTAGTCCGTCATATATTAAAACATCACTTTTATCTAATGTTGGATAGTAGTCTTTTCCAAGTGTATTGTTGATCTTGACTTCTTTGTGTGAAAGGGTCCATTTTCCATCAGAAGATTTATTTTTATCAGAAATTAAGCTAATGTATTCTTTTAATTCAGATGCTTTTCCTCCATTTATTGGAATACTATAATATTTTGAATTTGATTTGTTTTCATCTATGGAAGGAGTGCTGACTTTATAAATAATGTTTTTATTATCATTTGATATTCCTAAAGGAGATATTCTTCCTAACTTCCATAATAATTCTGGAGTCATTATTTCTTGGGACATTGCTGATAATCCACTCATGCTAATAAGTATTAATGCGATTTTTTTCATTTTTCATTTTTTTATTAGAAAGGTTAAAAATAAATATTTTAAAATAAATTACTATAAATATGTAATAAAATAAAAAAGACCTTCATTTGAAGGTCTTTTTTGAAAGAATAGAAAAATTATTGTTTAATGAATTGTTTGTTTGTTATTGTGTTTTGATCAGATATTTCAATGATATAATTTCCAGAATTTAATGTGGAAATATCAATAGAACTATTTGAAATATTACCATTTAATACAACTTTACCAATTAAGCTATAAATTTTAAAAGTTGCTTTGTCAGAGACTGAATTTATGTTTAGTAAAGTGATAGCTGGGTTAGGGTATAAAATAATTTCCTTATCTAAAGAGGTTATTTCTTGCTCATCTTTGCTAGAACCAGTGATGTTTATACTGTAATCTTCCACTTGTCCATATGTAAATGTTTCACATGAAGTAGGGGTAGCGTTGTATTTCATCGAAACTCTCATTCTAGTTGTTCCAATAGATGCGTTAGAAGGTATAGAAATAGTTCCGCTAACAGGAGTTGTTTTTGTTGCTCCAATTGTTACTACTTGTTCTCCTGAATCTGAAAAATCTCCATCTTGATTAAAATCAATCCATACGGCATAGCCTTCATTATATACAGTTCCTGTCCATAAAGGTGTAATTGTTATTGTTTGTGAAGATCCTCTTGAAACATTTGTTGATATTGAAGTGAAGTCTTCATAGCCAGATGTCCCAGTAGATGTGTTGTTTATGTTGCCATATTCAACTTTGGAGATTCTTTCATCATTAGTGTTGTTTCCTTGTGAGTTACAATATGATACTGTGTTTGATAGTGTTGTTACATTAACTGTATTGCTAGATAAAGAAACATTACCTACTGCATCTTTTGCTTTTACGCTAAATGTATATGTTGTTGCAGGAGTTAAACCAGTAGCAGAATATGTTGTTGCAGTTGTAGTGTTTCCGATTAATGTTGTTCCACTAAAGATATCATAACCAGTTACTCCAACATTATCTGTAGAAGTTGTCCATGATAGGTTAGTTGAGGTTTGAGTTGTTCCAGAAGCAGATAAAGTTGGTGAAGAAGGAGGTGTTGTGTCTGGTGTTCCAGAACCAATATTTATAGTATAATCTTCGACCTCTCCATAAGAAAAAGCTTCACATGATGTTGGTATGTTATTGAATTTCATCGAAACTCTCATTCTAGTTGCTCCGTTTGAAGCAGAAGAAGGAATGGTAAATGTTCCAGAGACAGGTGTTGTTGTGCTTGCTGTTTTGCTCCATACTAATTCTCCTGCGTCGTCAAAACTTCCATTTTGATTATAATCAATCCAAACAGCATAACCTTCACTGTATGTGCTGCCTGTCCATGTAGGGGTTATTGTGATAGTATATGCTGTTCCTTTGTTTACAGTGGTTGAAATGCTTGTGAAATCGGTATAACCATTATTTCCTGTTGATGCATTATTTATTGTATTGAACTGAACTCTACCTATGTATTCATCGGAAACATTATTTCCGTTGCTATTGCAATATGTAGGGGTTGTTGATCCAGGTAGTGTTGTGATGTTTACAGTATTGCTTGAAGAAGATAGATTTCCAGCCGCATCTTTAGCTCTTATTGAAAAATTGTATGCTGTAGCAGGGGTTAATCCTGTAACATTGTATGTAGTTGTAGTTGAAGTTCCAATTTGGTTGCTTCCTTGGTATATATTATATCCCGTTACTCCTACATTATCGGTTGAGGCATTCCAAGAAAGATTTGTGGTTGTTTGTGTCGTTCCAGAAGCTGTTAGATTTGTTGGAGCTGTAGGAGCAGTAGTGTCATTAGAACCAGTTGTAATTGTAAAATTAGAATTTGATATATCAAAGAAAATATGGTTTGTTCCTTTTACCATTATCTTGTTTTGTGTTCCAGGTGTGTTTGGAATGATTACACTTTGAGATCCGTCATTTGGAGTATTTGATAGTAAAATAGTGTTGAAATTATTTCCTCCATCAGTTGAAAGTAATATATCTACGTTAGCGCAGTTTACTCCATTAGCGGTTGTTCCTGCAACATTCCAAGTGATTGTTTGAGAAGAGCCGCCTGGATATGATACAGCAGTGTTAGGAGATGAAACGGTAAATGGGCCTGCGGTTGAGTTTACTGTTACTACCATATCATCACTGTTATTTGCTGAGCCACCTGCTCTATTATCTCTTACAGTAAATCTGAAATTCATTGTTCTTGCAACTGAAGGGAGTGCTTCAACTGTAATTTCTGTTCCAGATGTAGTAGATGAGTTTGCTAAAACACTTTCTAGTCTAGGAAACATTCTTGTTGGCGAGGTTGTAGGGTTGTATGACCTAAAAGTTGGACCTGATGTTCTAGTTGCACTAGCAGCAGAACTAGCTCCTGTTGCAGATGAAGCAGCGTTATCAAATTGTTCCCAAATATATGTTAAGACGTCTCCATCTGCATCAGTACCAGAACCAGTAAGAATAAAAGGAGTGCTTTTAGGAATTGTAAAATCACTTCCTGCATTAGCGGTTGGCACAGAGTTTCCTGTATTAGTAACAGTTGGGCAAGTTTTTGTTTTAATATTATTTGTTACTTGTTGAATACTCGCAGAATGGAAATAGGCATCAGAATGAGGTTGTACATCTTGAGAGGTAATCCCAGCATATCCCATAATGGTTGAACCAGAACCAGGTTCCATATTTACACCTGTTCCTTCATTGTTCATAGAGAATGTGTGATTTGCTCCAAATTGATGTCCAATTTCATGAGCAACATAATCAATGTCGAAATTATCACCTTCTGGTATTGTGCTTGATGTGAAGCCGCTTCCTTTGCCAGAATTACAAATACATCCTATACATCCTGCGTTTCCATTGTTTCCAGCTTTTGTTAGTAAATGACCAACGTCATAGTTTGAATCTCCAATTACTGAAGTCAGAGTGCTTTGTAGTTGACTGTTATAACTTGTAGTATAAGGATCAGTAGATGCATTAGTGTAAATTACATCATCGGTATTAGATATTAATACCATTCTAGCACTAAAGTCTTTTTCAAAAACACCATTAACACGAGTCATGGTGGTATTTATAGCGGCTAACGCAAGAGCTTTTGTTCCTCCAAAATAGGAAGTGTATTCTCCAGTAACAGACATAGCTAGGCGGAATGTTCTTAATTTAGAATCATCAGCATTAGGACGTAAAGTTGAGGTTGATGCTATTTTGTTATTAACACTTTCAACAACATTACATTCAAATTTTGAAAATGCTGCTTTTCGATCTGCTTTTCTGTATACTGTGTATGTTTTTAAATCTTTAGTATATGGTTCAATAAATTCAGCAGATTTATCTGCATATAAAGTCATTGATTGAAAGCCTAGAGGAGATATACTAAAATATACTGTTGCAGTTGGATTATCGATTCCATAACCAATATAAGATTTGATTTCTGGATATCTATTGGCTAAATCTTGATCCATATTTGAATTTTCTAATACAGAAAATCGTTCCATTTTACCGTCTCTATTTGGAATGGAAATAATAGTGTTTGAATTTTCATTGAAATTGACTCTTTTGGAAACACTTTTAATGGTTTGTTTAAGACTGTTTATGTCTAAAGTGAAGAGGTTGGTTTGTGAGAGTGAGTTTTTGTTTTCGAAAATGGGAGCGTCGCTCTTCGTGGTTTTTTTCCAAAAAGTTTCTCTGTTTTGAGCAAAAGAGAAACTTGAAATCGCAATTAAAGCAATTAAAAGAAATTTTTGTTTCATAATTAGTTATAGTTTTGAATTTTAGCGTTTCAAATATATATAAATTATACTCAAGTATTTTACAGATTTAATATAAAAAAAGTTAAAAAAATAAATCATTTTTAATTAAAAGTATTATTTTTTGTACAAAATTAAATAAGATTGCAAAAGTTACGAGGTTTTAAAATTTCATATTGAGTGTTATTTTTTGAAAAAATATCCCTATTTTCACGCTTTAAAATAGAAAGTGTAAAAAAATGAAGAAATTAGCATTGCATTGGCAAATATTACTAGGAATGGTGTTGGGAGTTTTGTTTGCATTTCTTTTTATACAATTTGACTGGGGTAAGCAATTTATAATTGATTGGATAAAGCCATTTGGTAATATTTTTATCAATTTATTGAAATTGATTGCAGTACCATTGATTTTAGCATCATTGATAAAAGGAGTTTCAGATTTAAAAGATATTTCTAAGCTCTCCAAAATGGGAGGTAGAACGATAGGAATATATTTATTGACAACTGTTTTTGCTGTATCTATAGGACTAGCTGTAGTTAATATTATAAAACCTGGGAAATTTATTTCTGAGGAAACTAGAATAGAACTTGTAGGAAGTTATTCAAATGATGCGAATTCAAAGATTCAAGCTGCTGAAAATCAAAAAAAAGCAGGTCCACTTCAAGCATTGGAAGATATTGTGCCAAGTAATATCATAGGAGCTGCTTCTGATAATGGCAATATGTTGCAAGTCATCTTCTTTGCAATTTTCTTTGGTATTGCTTTAATTCTCATTCCTGTTGAAAGTTCTACTCCTGTAAAAGCTTTTTTTGATGGATTTAATGAAGCTATTTTGAAAATGATTGATATTATTATGCTAGCGGCACCTTTTGGGGTTTTTGCACTTTTAGCATCACTAGTAGCTGAATCTCCAAGTCTAGATTTATTTGAAGCGCTTTTTTGGTATGGATTGTGTGTAATCATTGGTTTATCTCTAATGTTAGGATTTTATGTTTTAATAGTATTTATAATAACAGGGAAAAAGCCTCAATTTTTTATTAATGGAATTGCTCCTGCTCAATTATTAGCGTTTTCGACTAGTTCAAGTGCTGCTACTTTACCTGTTACAATGGAAAGAGTTGTAGATAATCTTGGTGTAGATGATGAAGTTGCTAGTTTTGTTTTACCAATTGGAGCAACGATTAATATGGACGGAACAAGTCTTTATCAGGCTGTTGCTGCTGTATTTATTGCGCAAGCTTTTGGAATGGATCTTAGTTTTGGAGTTCAATTGGGGATTATTGCTACCGCTACTTTAGCATCTATAGGTAGTGCAGCAGTACCTGGAGCAGGAATGGTAATGTTAGTAATTGTACTAGCTCAAGCTGGAATTCCTGAAGCAGGTTTAGCCCTAATTTTTGCAATAGATAGGCCTTTAGATATGTGTAGAACCACAGTCAATGTAACTGGAGATGCAGCAGTTTCTATGGTGGTGGCTAAATCAGTAGATAAATTAGCATAAAATGGAAGATTTTCACTGGACAAAGCTTTTTAATCCAGAGTTTTATATTACAATGGAGATAAATGGAGTTCCAATAGGAATTTACATGGTTCTATTTATTGTTTTTGCAGAAACGGGATTGTTTGCAGGTTTCTTTTTACCAGGAGATAGTTTGTTGTTTCTTTCAGGAATTTATAATAGAGAGTTAATAGAGACTTTTTTTATTATTCCAAGTGATTTTTCAAATGTAATTATTTTAGCTGTTTTAATAGCAATCGCAGCAACTTTAGGAAATATTTTTGGTTATTGGTTTGGCTCTAGAAGTGGTAATTATTTATATACTAAAGAGGATAGTTTTTTCTTTAAGAAAAAATATTTAATTGATTCACAAGTTTTTTTCGAAAAACACGGAGGTAAAGCAATTATTTTTGCGCGATTTTTACCTATAATACGAACTTTTGTACCAATTATTGCTGGAATCGTACACATGAAGAAAGCTAAATTTATGTTTTATAACATACTAAGTTCTATTATGTGGTCATTTACTTTAGTTTTTGCAGGTCATTATCTTTATGGATTCTTTTTAGATGAACTTGATATCGATTTGAAAAAGCATATTGAAAAAATTATACTAATACTTATTGGAGTAACTACTTTTCCTTTAGTGATGAAGGCAATTAAATCTAGAAAAAAGGAAACTACTGATTAATATGTAAATCTCATTTTTTTAGAACTTATTCTATCTTCCTCCAAAAACGCACTTAAATTAAAGAAAGTAAATTATTATATTTACTCCTTATAATATGCGTTATATGCAACTAAGTTATTGGGAATTAAAAAATTGGTTTACAAATGTTGATTATACAATTGTAGGTAGTGGAATTGTAGGGTTACATTGTGCGCTACAGCTTCGTGAACGATTTCCAAACAGCAAAATATTAATTTTAGAAAAAGGTCCTTTACCACAAGGAGCTAGTACAAAAAATGCAGGTTTTGCCTGTTTCGGAAGTATATCAGAAATAATAGATGATTTAAAAAATTATTCTGAGGAGGATGTTATTGAACTGATTAAAAAAAGAGTACAAGGGTTAAAATTGTTGCGTAATCGATTAGGTAATAATATAATTGATTATAAGCCATATGGAGGTTATGAGTTGTTTTTGAAAAATGATGAAGATTTTTATGATGAATGTATTCAAAGTTTACCCTTTATTAATGATCTTCTAAGACCACTTTTTAAAGCAGAAGTTTTTGTTAGAAAAAGAGATCAATTTAACTTTAATAATACTTTTAAATATCTAATTTTTAATCCATTTGAAGGTCAGATAGATACTGGAAATATGATGCAAGCTTTGTTAAAAGAAGCAATTTCAAAAGATATCTTAATACTAAATCAACAAAATGTAACTAATTACCAAGAATTAGCGAGTCAAGTTGAAGTTGCTACAAATGAAATAGTGTTTAAAACCAATAAATTGCTGTTTACTACAAATGGTTTTGCTTCAAAATTAACTAATAATAAAGTAAAGCCAGCGAGAGCACAAGTTTTAATTACAAAGCCAATTGAAAATTTAGATATAAAAGGAACTTTTCATTTAGATAAAGGATATTATTATTTTAGAAATATAGAAAATAGAATTCTTTTTGGAGGTGGTAGGAATCTCGATTTTGAAGGTGAAACGACAACAGATTTAGGTCAGACAAAAATTATTCAAGACAAGTTGGAGCAATTGTTAAAAACAGTAATTTTGCCAAACTATCAATTTAAAATTGAACATCGTTGGAGTGGTATTATGGGAGTTGGAAATCATAAAAAGCCAATTGTAGAACAATTATCTAATAATGTTTATTGTGGCGTGAGATTAGGAGGCATGGGTATTGCGATCGGTAGTTTAATAGGAAAAGAATTAGCAGAATTAATATAATATGGCAAAAAAAACTGCTTCAAAAAAGAAAACCACTAAAACACCAGTAAAAAGAACAGCAGGTCAAAAAATATTTCGTTTTGTTTGGAAATTGATTCTGTGGTTCAATATTGTAAGTGTTTTTTTTGTTCTTCTATATAAATTTGTACCCGTTCCATTTACACCTTTAATGATTATTAGAGCGTTTGAACAAAAAGCAAATGGAAAAGAGATGACATGTTCACATGATTGGGTTTCTATAGAAAATATTTCTCCAAATTTACAAAAAGCAGTTATTGCTAGTGAAGATGGATTGTTTTTAGAACACAATGGTTTTGATTTTAAATCAATGCAAAAAGCGTATGAGGGGAATCAAAAAGGGAAAAAGATAAAAGGAGGAAGTACAATTTCTCAACAAACAGCAAAAAATGTTTTTCTTTGGCAAGGAAGAAGTTATTTAAGAAAAGGGTTAGAAGCTTATTATACTTTGTTAATAGAATTATTATGGAGTAAAGAGCGTATAATGGAAGTCTATTTAAATAGTATTGAAATGGGAGATGGGGTTTATGGTGCTCAAGCGGCTTCAAAATACTGGTATCATAAAGAAGCAAAAAATTTATCTAGAATTGAAGCTGCGGGAATTGCTGTTATTCTACCAAACCCTAGAAAATTTAAAGCGTCAAATTCATCTGCATATATAAATAGAAGGAAAGCTAAGATTAGTAAATATATTGGATATGTTGATTTGAAATATTAATCTTTTTCCTTTACAAATTATTTTACCCGAGAGCATATAAATGTTTTCGGTTTTTTTGTACAAAAAAGTTTTTGTTTTTTTAAAACCAGTAAGGAGTATTTTACGTAAATGAGACTAAATGTAAAACTAAACATATAGTATCATGATTAAAAAACAATTACTATTAATTATCGCTGTAACAACATTGGGTTATATAAATACAGCCAATGCACAAAGTCCAATAAGTGGTTTCATGCAAGGAAAGGGTAAAGGAAATGTATCTATCTCTTACAGTTCTGAAAAATATGATGAAGTCTATTTAGTACCAGAACAAGTAGATGGCGTTCCAGTATTTAATGAGGTTCAAATTTCAAGTACGTCACTTTATGCTACTTATGGTATAACAGATCAGTTGGATGTTGTTCTTTCTTTACCATATATTGCTTCAAAAGGAAATGCTTCACAAGATGTTTTAAATAATTTAAATTTTTCTAACGAAAGAAAAGGAATTCAAGATGTTTCTGTGTTTGTGAAATACAATCCATTTTATTTTGACTATGGATCTTCTTCATTAAGACTTATAGGAGCATTAGGTTTAAAAACTCCAGTTGGGAATTACAAAGAAAACGAAGGACTTCAATCTATTATAGCAATTGGTAACAGAAGCACAACGCTTAGTGCAATTGGATTAGCTATGTTTAAAATGAATTCGGGCTTTTTTGCTTCAGGACAGTTTGGAGGAAATTTAGCTTCTAACGATGTGCCAAATTCATATATTTCAGAAATTAAATTAGGTTATGCAATTAAAGCGTTTTATGGTGATGCTTTTGTAGCAAATCAAACCTCTACAAGTGGTGTTGATATTTTGGGAGAAGGTTTTCAAGGTTTTTTTCCTGCAACACAAGTAAATTACACAAAAATTGGATTGAACTTATATGTTCCAGTTTATAATAGTTTGGGAGTTGCTGCAGGAGCATCTACTTTAGTTGATGGGAGAAATATAGGAAAAGCAACTGGTTTTTATGGAGCTTTAGTTTACAAATTTTAATAACAACTCTAAAATTAATAAAATGAAAAATATAAATATAAAAAGTACTGTTTTAGTTCTTACATTGTTAATAACATTAATATCGTGTGATAATAATTATGAAGATGAAACGCCATCTATAGCTTCACTTGCTGTTTCAAATCCGAATTTTAGTACATTGGAAGCTGCTGCTGTTCAAGGTGGAGTTGCAGTTGTATTGAGTAATAGTAATCCGAATGATCCATCTGGGAAATACACTGTTTTTGCTCCTACAAATGCTGCTTTTGCAAAGTTAGGTTTAGTGGATGCAGGAAGTTTAGGAGTGTTGCAAAATGGATTTTTAACGAATACTTTATTATATCATGTTTCAAATGGGAATTTATTAGCAAATCAAATTCAAGGAGGAAATGCTTCAACATCTGCTTTAGGAGTAGATAGACGTTTTATAGATAGAAATGGAGATTTGTATATTAATGGCTCAAAAATTGTTGCAACAAATGTTAATGCAAGTAATGGAACGATTCATGCAATTGATAAAGTAATGATTGCTACAGGAGTTAATATTGTTGAATCAGCACAATTATTGCAAACAGCCAAAGTGTTCAAAAGTCCAGAATTAACATTTTTGGTTCAAGCTGTTGTAACCTCAGGATTAGCACCAGTATTATCTGATCCGAATAATAATTTTACAATTTTTGCACCAACAGACGCAGCATTTAAAGAAGCTGGTTTTGCAACTATTCAAGATGTTGCTAATACAGATCCTATTGTTTTACAGCAAGTTTTATTAAATCACGCAATTGTTGGAGGCTCATTTACATCGGAACAAACAAGTACAACAGTAACAACTGCTGGAGGAGGAACATTAACATATAGTGTGTTCCAAAATGGAGTATTTACTATTGTTAGTAACGGGATTACGTCTCCTGCTAATATGGTAATTCCAGATATTCAATGTAGTAACGGTGTTGTGCATCTTATAGATAAAATTCTTTTGCCATAGTAGAATGTTTTTATTTGCAATTAACCACTTTAAAGTCTCGTAAATAACGAGACTTTATTTTTTGATTTTTTTTAAGTAACATTTTATAAACGATTTAGACTAATAAATAAGAATTAAAAACTATAAAATTATGCAAGCACATGAAATTGATTACCATATTTATGGTGAAGAAATGCAATACGTAGAAATAGAATTAGATCCGCAAGAGATTGTTGTTGCTGAAGCAGGAAGCTTTATGATGATGGATAATGGAATTAAAATGGAAACTATTTTTGGAGATGGTAGTAAGCAAGAAGGTGGAATTTTTGGTAAATTATTATCAGCAGGAAAAAGAGTGTTAACAGGAGAGAGTTTGTTTATGACGGCATATCAAAATATTGATTATGGAAAGAAAAAAGTATCCTTTGCCTCTCCATATCCAGGAAAAATTGTGCCAATAGATTTGCAACAGTATGGGGGAAAATTTATTTGTCAGAAGGATGCTTTTTTATGTGCAGCAAAAGGAGTTGCCGTTGGAATTGATTTTTCTAGAAAATTAGGACGTGGATTATTTGGGGGAGAAGGTTTTATAATGCAAAAACTTGAAGGAGATGGAATGGCTTTTATTCATGCTGGTGGAACATTAGCAAAAAAAGAATTACAAGCAGGTGAAATACTTAAAGTAGACACAGGTTGTATTGTAGGTTTTACTAAAGATGTACAATATGATATTGAATTTGTAGGAGGTATAAAAAATACTATTTTTGGAGGAGAAGGTGTTTTCTTTGCAACATTAAGAGGTCCTGGAAATGTTTATATTCAATCTTTGCCTTTTAGTCGTTTAGCTGATAGAGTTATTCAGTCTGCTCCCCAAATGGGAGGAAAAGATAAAGGAGAAGGAAGCTTGCTAGGAGGCTTAGGGAATCTTTTAGATGGTGATAATCGTTTTTAAGATATTTTTTTAGAGTAAGCAAATAAGCAAACGAGCCATCAAATAATTATTTGATGGCTCGTGTTTTAAATTTTAGATTTTAGAAACGTTATGCTATATTATTTTTTAATAATTAAAAATTCAGAACGTCTATTTTGAGAATGTTCTTCTTCAGTACATTCATCACATTGAACTTTTAGTTCACTTTCACCAAAACCTTGTCCACTTATTCTATCTTTATCTATTCCTTTAGAAATGATATATTGAACAGTTGCTTTTGCTCTTCTTTCAGATAAGTTTAGGTTGTATTTATCATTACCTCTATTATCAGTATGTGATTTTGCAAAAATTACCATATTAGGATGTTCATTCATTACAACAACAAGTTTGTCTAATTCTTCAGCACCTGATGCTGTTATGTTGCTTTTGTTAAATTCAAAGAATATAGGTTGTAATATTACTTCTTTTTCTGTAATAATAGGTTTAATAGGTTCTAAATATGCATCAACTAGTGCAGATCCATTTCCAGATGCTGGTAAGGTAAAAATACCATCTTCATATCCTTCTTTTGAAACTTTAAAAACATATTCTTTTTCGCATTTAATTTCAAAGATCTTTTGACCAACATCATTACTTTCACCTGTTGCCACAACACTATTAGTATCATCTACTACATTTATGATTGCTGTTTCAATTGGTTTTCTTGTTGTAGCATTTTTAACTAAGACAATAGCGTTCACACCACAAACAGGACTAGCTAAGTATATGTTATCAACACCTTCTCTATTACTTGAAAAAATAGCAACTTTTTTATTTGTATTAAAAGTAAAAGAGAAATCATCTTTTTCAGAGTTTACAGGTTCACCTACATTAATTGCTTCAGTTCCTTTTGTTAGATCTGCCAGATATACATCATATCCACCAAAACCTTGTCTTGAATCTGAAGTGAAATAAAGCATATTGTCATCTGTAATGAATGGAAAACTTTCGTTTCCTATAGTATTGATGTTTTCTCCAAGATTTTCAGGTGTTCCATATTCATCTCCGTTTACACTAACTTTCCAAATATCTTCTCCACCAATTCCGCCTGGCATATCTGATGAAAAATATAAAGTTTTACCATCATTACTTATACTAGGATTACGCATTGAGTAATTAATACTATTAATAGGTAGTGCTTTTATATTTTCCCATTTTCCATCTTTTTTAGTTGCAGAGTAAAG
Source organism: Flavobacterium sediminilitoris (assembly GCF_023008245.1). NCBI lineage: Bacteria > Pseudomonadati > Bacteroidota > Flavobacteriia > Flavobacteriales > Flavobacteriaceae > Flavobacterium > Flavobacterium sediminilitoris. Next base: position 866,940 of record NZ_CP090145.1, on the reverse strand, counting down.
GAATATTCTACCATATTTAATATTCTTGGTTTTAACTTTTTCAAATTTATTTTCATTAAAACTTTCACTTACAAAATACATTGTATTTCCATCTGAAGTAATAGTTGCAGGACCATCGTGCCATTTTGTGTTTATTCCATCAACTAATGTAGGTTCACTTAGAGTCCCGTTTTCATTATAAGTTGCTTGGTATAAATCTAAGAAAGGCTCTTCGTTCCATCCATGAGTTTTTCTAGCGATATTTCTAGCGCTTGTAAAATAAAGAACATTGTCATTTGTTAAAATACCACCAAAATCTGACTTATCACTACTAATGTCAGAAGGTTTTATTTCAAATAAAGGTCTCTGAGACTTAAGTTTATTTAGGTAATTAGGATTGTTTTTAAATGCGGCTGCTCTTGCATCATTTGGTTTCATTGAAGCAAATTGCTGCATTTGTTTGTTTGCTTCGTCATAATTGCCTTCTGCCTTTAGCATTTGAGCATATTTATAATATGTCTCAGCATCTTGCTTCTCTTCGACTAATTTGGCATACCACTTTATTGCTTCTTTAGTATTGAAGACATTGTAGTAGCTTTCTGCTAATTGTTGATTAACATAGTTGTCACCTTGTCCTTTGTCTATTAGTTTAAGGTATTCATTTGCAGCTTCAACATATTCAAATCTATCAAATAGTTTGTCTGCATTTTTGGTTTGTCTGTTTTGTGCACTTAGTATTCCACTAGCGATTACAAAACTTAAGGTTATATATAGCTTCTTCATGTTTTATCGCTTTTAAATTAGAAATATCGAGGTGAACGAGATACCTTTTTCGGGAAATTCAAATCAAATAACATGATTATCTCGTGAGATGACGGAGTCGTTACTTTTAAATCAGATACAATATGATCATAAGCATACCCAATTCTTAAGTTTGGCGTAATAGCATAGTTTAACATGGCTCCGAAACTATCATCTAATCTATATGTAGCACCTACTTCAAATTTTTCATTGAATAAAAAGTTTGTTGATAAGTCTAATGATGCAGGAACGTTAAATGCTGATTTCAACATGAAGAAAGGTTTGAATTTTACCTTATCGTTTAGATCAAAAACATAACCACCGGTTAAAAAATAGTGACTAGTTTCAGAACCAAATTCTAATTGATCATCTTGTTCTCTAACATCTAAATGCTTTGATTTTAACATATTCGGAACAGAGAATGCTAAGTAGTATTTGTCTGTATAATAGAATAACCCAGAACCAATGTTGAAATAAGTATTACTTATATCTTGCGAAAAAGCTGGATCTCCAGGATTTGGAACATTTCCATTTCCAATATCACTATATAAACCTACCTTGTGAAAAGTTAGTCCCGTTTTAAGACCAAAAGCTAAACGATGCTCATCACCTAAATTTAATGTATATGAGAAATCTCCATAGACATTATTTTCTTCTACAGGTCCTAATTTGTCAGTAATAACAGATAATCCTAAGCCAACATTTTTGCCTACAGGCATGTGACCAGATAATGTTCCTGTTGTTGGAGCGTCTTCAATGTCTACCCATTGTTTTCTATATAATAATCCTATTGCTAGGTTTTCTTTGCTTCCAGCATAAGCAGGATTAATGACATTCATATTATACATATACTGTGTATAATGAGGGTCTTGTTGAGCGTTAACATCTACAAATATGGACATTATGCCTAAAGCTACTAAATATAGTTTCTTCATTTTTATTTTAAATTTTAAATACTGCCTTCATTTGAAGGCAGTATATTTAGTTTTTATTGTTGCCTATTTATATATATCCAACCTGTTTTTGATTCCATATCAGTAAAATCAATTACATAATAGTAAGTTCCATCAGGAAGTTCATCTCCATTTTCAGTTTGTCCTTCCCATTCATTAGTATAGTTTGCTTTACTGTACACTTTTTTACCATATCTATTGAAGATTTGTAATTCTTTTACGTTAAATCCTGATAAGTCAAAAGATTGGTTAAATTCATCACCATTAGGAGATATACCTTTTTGTATTGTACAAGCTATTATAGTAACTTCAATGTCAGTACTTAAAGCACACTCACTAGCGTCAGGTGTAAATGTATATGTTGAGGTTCCAATTGATGAAGTATTAATTGATGCAGGTGACCATGTTCCATTAATACCTTCTAAAGAAGATGTAGGTAACGTTGTGTCGTTTGAGCCAGAACATAAATCTTCAATCTCTGCAAATGTTACAGGAACAGCAGCATTAATAGTTATGTTTAAAGGTTCTGAGAAACAATCATTAGTAAGGTCATGTGCGATTACTGTATATGTTCCAGCAGTTACACCAGTAAATGTAGTTGATGTTTCTGTTGTTGTATTAGTACCATCACTTAAAATATATTCATAATTAGTAACGTATAAAGTATAATTGCCAACATCTGAATAGTCTTCAGGGTCTAGAGTGTTCCAGTCACTTGAATTCCATGTGGTTGATGGTAATATGGTTCCTGTAGTATTTCTTCTATAAGTGTATCCTACACCATTTGAAGGTGTAAATATAGAACCATCTGTTGTTCCCCACATATCAATGTCAACATCTGCAATTGTAGCAAGTCTTATATTGTCATTATTGTTAACACCTGAACATGTAGTAAATGATAAATCAGGAGTAATTGTAGGAATGTTTGCACTATTACTTAATTTAATAACAACAACATCATTATTTGCTAATGTACCACTTAATGGAAGATCACAATTTACAGAAGGGTTTCCATTAGTATAAACTTTTAACTTATAATTACTTAAATCAACTGAAGCTCCTGTTCCATTATATACTTCAACATAAGTTAATGATCCAGATTGTGAATCTGTAACCTCAGATATAAATAAGTCAGAAGTAGTGTTTATTTGTTCGATTAATGGTGAAGTCACTTCAATAGTCGTTGTAGAATTAGTACAAAGTGGGAAGTCAGCAGTAGGGACAGGAACTGTTATTACCGCCACACTTGCACTGATACCTGTAAGTGTATTTGTACAATTAGTTGTCGTGTTTGTTATGCTAATTATTGAAACCTCAACTGTTGATGAAGGTGTTGGAACTACTAATGTATATGATCCTGTTCCATCTAGTGCTAAAGTTTGATTAGTTCCACCGTCAATGTTGTAAGTAACAGTTGAATCTGGTGTACCATCAATTATAAATGTAGCATCGCTGCCAATACAAGTTGTTTCGCTAGCAGGTGTAATGCTGTTGATTACAGGTAATGGGTTAACAATAACAGTGCTAATATCAGATAAAGTTACATTACAAGCAGAGTTATAAATGGCTGATAATCCTAAATCAACATTTCCTACAGCAGGGTTTACAACTGTAATTGTTAAACTTCCAGAAGCATCAAAAACAGATGTTTGTGTTGTTCCTCCATTTATTGTATAGTCTAAAGAATAATTTGGTGTTCCTTCAATAACAAAAATAGCATCTGAACCAAAGCAAATTGGAGAATTTGATGTTATTTGAGAAATAGAAGGAGAAAAATTAGTTATCGTTAGTGAACTCGCATCTGTTGTTGTACATCCATTAATTTCAAAATTGAAATTTGTATATGTTCCAGCATTTAAACCTGTAATTATGATTTCTCCATTAGGATTTGCTGTAAAGTTTGCTGGACCAACTGTAACTGTATCATCATCATAAGTTACGTTATATACTTCTCCAGGATTAAATCCAGAAGCTATAATTGTAGCATTTGAGCTATTACATTCTTCATTTGTGGTAGTAAAACTTGGAGCGCTTTGAATAGAGAAAGTTGCAATAAAGTTATTTCCTCCATTGTTTACCAAAACAGTATCATCACAGTCAGTTGTACTATTGTGGTCTCCTACTAAATCAAAGTAAACTTCAATAATATAATTGCCAGGAGGAGAAGTTGTTAAATCAATAGTTGAAGAAATATTTCTCCATTTTTGATCTCCTGAATTACAAGTTCCTCCTGTTGGGAATGTCCCTGCGATACAATCATCAAATAAAGTTAATCCTATACTTGAAAAAGGTATAGTATTAGGATCTACTGATGATTCATATACCTTGTAATATAGATTAGCATTACAAACATTTGAAGTTGATGTTTTAAAAGATTTTAATTCAGCACCTTGAAGAATTAGATTTGCTGATCCTTGTACGTACGTTCCATAATCATTATTAGTGTAAATATTTGACGCAGGGCCAATACTTACTGATCCAGAACCTGTAACGTTATAAAATTCTCCAGTTGCTGGCGTTTCACAGTTTTGGATATGAACTGCTGTAGCAATACTATTAAATGTACATGTTGCTATTATTTCTATTTCGATAACTACAACTTCTGCACATTGAAATGAAGCGTTAGGAGTAAAAGTATATTGGAATACGCCTGCTGTTGAAGTGTCAATTGTAGCAGAAGGAGACCATGTACCTTGAATTCCATTATTAGAAGTGTCTGGTAATGTTTCTTGTGTTGATCCAAGACAGAATGGTCCTGGTATAGCAAATGTAGGAATTGTTTTTTCTAAAACGGTTACTTCAATAAAATCTGAAGTAGCACATAATGAATTTTGATCTGTTGACTCAACTTGAATTATGTATGTTCCAGGTGCCGTAGGTGTGAATATAACTGAAGTTCCTGTTGTTGCACTTAGTCCCGTTGCTGGTGACCAATTATATACTCCGTTTCCTCCAGTAGTATCAAGTGTTAAAGTTTCGTCTATACATATAGTTGTGTTTTCCTGTGTTATGTCTACATCAGTAGTTGTAGAGCCTCCAGATGTTACAGTAACAGAGTAGTCACACTGAGCTCCAGCAAAACCATCGATCATTAAATAATAGTTTTGACCAGGAATTAATCCATTAAAATTTAGTGAATTTGTACCAACAGTCATTTGAAAATAACAATCAATAACATCGATTGGTCCACTACCTGGAGTTGCGGCACTGAATATCATAAATTGAATATCACTTCCGTTGATACAGTTTCCTACTAGAACATCCATAGAAATTGAAGTAGATGTTGCTTGGAAAGTTAGGAAGGAATTGTTTTCAATTGACCCACAAAATGCAGTATCTAATTCAGGCCAATCTCCTTCGTCATTGTATGCTAGTGACGTGTTTCCGCAATATCCATTTAAATTACATACGGGAGCAGCTTCTGGAATAACATCTCCTGCAGGAGTTGATCCACCACAACCAGGGAATAACGTTGTGAATTTTTTAGGTCCAGTCCAAAAACTAAAGTCTCCACCTCCACAATCTGATAGTATATAGTATTCATATTCTGTATTTGCATCTAAACCAGTTATTGTGTATGGATTTGATGTTACAGTTAAAGGATATGATGGTAATGCATTTGTGTAAGGAGGAGTAGGGTATCCACTTCCAACAGGTTGTATGATTATTTGCCATGTACCAGATGTTCCTGTTTCAGTCCATTCCAATGTAGCTCCTTCTTCTGAAATTGAAGTTGTAATTAAGTCAGTTGGAGCAGGACAAGTTGGAGGTGGTGTACATTGAATAGTTGCATCCCAACCTGCTAAATTTGTAAATCCATTTGAAGTGAAATTGAATGTTAAACATCCATTTGCAGCGCTTGATACTAATATTGGAGGTAAAGTAGTTCCTGTAAAAGTACCTAATACTGGGGCAGACGTATTATCTCCATTGTATACGGTTAGTATGTCGTTTGTAGCAAGATTAAAAGAGTTGAAAAATGCAGTTACAACATTTCCAGGGGTGTCAGGACAAATTGTAGTTGTGACATTTTGGTTTGGTAAATAGTTTCCTGTTGGTCCACCTTGATCATAAAAATGATCTCCAGCACAGTAATCGGGTGCAGTTGTAAAGGTGGAAGTATTTGACCAATTGCTAGTATCTGTAGGGCTACATATTGCTCTTACATATACATCATAAGTTGTAAATGAATCTAACCCAGTGGCTAAAAACGAATATGGAGGGCCTGCTGAGGCTATATTTGAGTATGTTGGAGTTGTCCCTGGATCAGGAGCAGGAGAGCCAGATGGGACTACATATATATCCCAAGCAGTAGCTCCAATAGCGTGATCCCAATTTATATTTCCGCTTGAAGGAGAAACAGAAGTGTATGTAACGTTAGTTGGTTTAGGACAGGTTGGGATAGGGGCACAAACAATATCGGCTACCCATCCTGTTCTAGTTCCGCTTCCGTCACTTTTAAACATAAAGGTTAAACAACCGTCAGGATTTGTTGCTTCAAAAGGACCAGGGATTGTTGTACCCCAGTACCCTCCTGCTAAGCCTCCAGGGACATTTCCTGGTCCATTTGTGCTTGCTATTTGAGGGGAAGTTATTGATGTTCCGTCAAATACATATAGTGCATCCCAATTTTCTTCAGTATTGAAAGAATTGAATGTTACAGTTATATAATCTCCAATGTTATCTGGGCATATAGTGATAATGGAGTCTTCATTATTTCCATAATTAGCTGTTGTGCCACCTGGGTCAACAAAATTACCTCCACAACCAGGAGGAAGTTCGGTGGTACTAAAACAAAATGGCCCCGTCCATTCGCTTATGTTGTCTGAACTACAAACTGCTCTTACATAGTAACAATAATCTGTTAAAGGATCTAGACCTGTTAAGTCATAAGGTGGAGCTGTATTTACAGTAATTGTAGTTCCTGTTCCTTGAGTAAATCCATCCAGACCATATTCTATTTCCCATTGTGTAGCACCTGAAGGGCTTGTCCAGTTTAGTTCTGCATGATCACCAAATGGTGTAGCGTCTAAGTTTGTGTTGTCTAAACATTTAGCGTCAATATTTACGTTGTCTATAAACCATCTATCTCCATTGTTGTTTTCCATTACGAATGCAACATATACAGGTTGATTTTCATAAATAGTACCTGACAAATCAACTATTTTTTGTATATAAGTTGTTTGATCAACGGTAAGAATTCCTCCCATTATTTGAGCTTCATCCCATGTTTGAACAATTGTGAAAGTTGACCTGTCAGTTTGTGATGTAGTTGAAATTCTAATAGTATATATACTTCCTTGAACTCCAGCTTGAGTAAGTTTTGTGTAAAAACGAATTTGTCCATTTGTAGGAATTGTTGTTTGTGGAGTTACTAGCCAATCTTCGGCTGTAGTTCCAGGGGCAACAGTTTCTTTGTTTAAATATGCAGCTCTTGTGCCTGCATATTGTTGTGTAGCGGGAGCTAATTGCCATCTTTGAGCAGTTCCTATCGAATTGTCAAATACAGACCAATCTCCCGATGTTAATGTCCACGTGCTTGGACCAGGAGGAGGTGCTGGTGACGAAGTACCTTCAAACCCTTCGGATAGTTGTCCAAAGGAAAGTAAAGTAGACATCGACATGAAAAAAAGTAATAATTTTTTCATTCTATAATTTTTTAGTTAAAATTTGATTAATAATCCAAAGTTAACAATTAATTGATGCTATTAAACATCTGTCGATAAAATGTATAATAACATCGATAAAATGCAGTTTAATGATTGTTTATTTTCATTACTTTTGTATGAAATTTAAATAGCCTAACCATTGGACAAAAAAATGAAGATTTATTTTGCTTCTGATCAACATTTTGGTGCACCTAACTCTGAAGAAAGTTTTTTAAGAGAATTGAAGTTTATTGCTTGGTTAGATGAAGTGAAAAAAGATGCTGATGTTATTTTTTTGTTGGGTGATTTATTTGATTTTTGGTTTGAATATAAAACAGTTGTTCCAAAAGGATTTATTAGGGTTTTAGGAAAATTAGCTGAAATAAGAGATTCTGGAATTCTTATTTATTTTTTTGTTGGAAATCATGATTTATGGATGGATGATTACTTTCAGAAAGAATTAAATATTCCTGTTTATCATGATAATAAAGAATTTGTTTTTAATGGGAAAACTTTTTTAATAGGTCATGGAGATGGTAAAGGTCCTGGAGATAAAGGATATAAGAGGATGAAGAGGGTGTTTACTAATCCTTTTTCAAAATGGCTGTTTCGTTGGTTGCATCCTGATATTGGTGTCCGATTAGCTCAATATCTTTCTGTTAAAAACAAATTGATTTCGGGAGCTGAGGATGTTAAGTTTCTCGGAGAGGAGAATGAATGGCTAGTTCAATATGCAAAAAGAAAATTGGAATACAAACATTATGATTATTTTATTTTTGGACATCGTCATTTGCCTATGATTGTTGATGTTGGTGAAAACTCTAAATATGCTAATCTAGGCGATTGGATTGGTTATTTTACATATGGAGTTTTTGATGGGGAAATATTTGAGTTGAAAGAATATAATAAGAGCTAGTTTTCTTTTTCTAATTCTTCTATTTCTTTTTCTAAATCTAAATTTCTAAAAGAAGGAGCTATTAATGCTGTTGTTATTACTGTTCCAATAGTCATACAACCTCCAAAAACAACTGCTTGAACTACTCCCATTAATTTTGCGGTAAGTCCGCTTTCAAAAGCGCCAAGTTCGTTTGAAGAACCTACAAAAATAGAGTTTACAGATGAAACTCTTCCTCTCATATTGTCAGGCGTGTGTAATTGTAGTATAGTGTTTCTTATTACAACAGATACACCATCGGCAACACCGCTTAAGAATAGAGCAACTACAGAGATCCAAAATATTTCGGATATTCCAAAAACGATAATGCTTACTCCAAAAATGAATATGGAAGTTAGTAACTTAACTCCTGCATTTTTATTCAAAGACACATAAGCTGCAATAATCATGGTAAGAATAGATCCTACTGCGGGCGCTGCTCTAAGTATTCCAAAACCTTCTGAGCCAACTTTTAAAATGTCTTGTGCGAAAATGGGTAATAGAGCAACAGCTCCTCCAAATAATACTGCAAACATGTCTAATGAAATAGCTCCTAATATTGTTTTATTTTTAAACACAAAGCGAACGCCTTCTTTTAAGCTTTGCATGATTGGTTCTCCAATTTTAGGATTTAAGATTGGTTTTTTTGAAATTTGTATTAGACTAATTAATGCAAATAATGTACAAGTAAATACTAAACACATGGACCAATGTACTCCAATTAATCCAATAGAAACTCCAGCTAAGGCTGGGCCAAACATGGAGCCTAACTGCCATGTGGAGCTACTCCATGTGGCAGCATTTGGGTAATTTTTTTTTGGAACTATTAAAGATAATAAAGAGAACACAGTTGGGCCAATAAAGGCTCTGACTAGTCCGCCAAAAAAGACTAAAATGTAAATTATTGTTAATGTATTGTTTATGGAAAGTGAATTAACAATACTGGGAATTGTTATTAAAAATAGACCTAAGCTAATTATGGAAAATCCTAAAAGACATTTTATTAGGAGTCCTTTTTTTTCACTTTGATCAACAATATGTCCTGCAAATAGTGCCATTGAAACGGCTGGAATGATTTCCATTAAGCCAATTATTCCTAATGATAAAGGGTTTTTTGTGAGGCTATATACTTCCCATTCTATAATAACAAATTGCATTGACCATGCAAAAACCATGGCAAAACGCATGCTTAAAAAAAAGCGAAATTCTTTAAAACGTAATGCTGCATACGGATCTTTTTTCTTCATTTTTAAGCTTTTATTGCTCTTATGTTTATTTGTAAGCTAGTTTTTCCGTTCCATTCGTTTTCATCTAAAATATATGCTATTTGGAATGGTTTTTTATTTTGTGTCAAAGATAAGTGTTTTCCTAATCCAAAGCCGATTCCTGCGATAGCTTCTTCATTATCTTGTTTAACAAATAGTTTTAAATGTTCTTCTTCGCTTCCTAAAGTTTTACCATAACCTGTGTCGTGACAATTGGAAGACATAAAGACTGGATGCATATTTTGTGGACCAAACGGTTCAAATTGTTTTATTATACGAATGAGTTTTGGTGTAATGTCTGAAAAGTTAATTTCTGCATCAATTGTTATTTCTGGGATCAGTAGATTGGGGTGTATGGTGTTTTTAACTGTTTTTTCAAATGCTTCTTTAAAGTTTTTGTAATTTTCTTCTTTTAAGGTCATTCCAGCAGCATACATGTGACCGCCAAATTGCTCTAAATGTTCTGAACATGCTTCTAAGGCATTATAGACATCGAAATCGCGAACAGAACGTGCGGATGCGGCTAATTTATCTCCACTTTTTGTAAAAACTACAGTGGGGCGGTAATAGTTTTCGACTAAACGAGAGGCTACGATTCCAATAACACCTTTATGCCAATTTTCTTGATATACAACTGTAGAAAATCGATCTTGTTCTTTGTTTTCTTCAATTTGTGACAAGGCCTCTTTTGTGATTTGTTTGTCTAGTCCTTTTCTGTTTGTGTTGAATTCTTCAATTTCTGATGCAAATTCTGTAGCTTGTTCTAAGTTAAATTCTGTTAGTAATTGAACAGCATAATTACCGTGTTTGATTCTCCCTGCTGCATTAATTCTGGGAGCAACAATAAAAACTACATCTGTTATGGTTAGTGTTTGTTTTTTTCTGTTTTGAATTAGGGCTTTAATTCCTGGTCTTGGATTTGTGTTTATGACTTCCATTCCAAATTTTGCTAAGATTCTGTTTTCTCCTGTCATTGGAACAATGTCGGCTGCAATTGCTGTTGCAACTAAGTCTAGGTATGGTATGAAATTTTTGATGGTTTGATTGCGATTTTGTCCAAGAGCTTGTATGAGTTTAAAGCCTATGCCACAACCGCAAAGTTCGTCATAAGGATATAAACAGTCTTCGCGTTTAGGGTCTAGTATAGCTACTGCATCGGGTAGTGTGTTTCCAGGTCTGTGATGATCGCAAATTATAAAGTCTATTTTTTTTTCTTTAGCATAATTTATATGGTCAATAGATTTAATGCCGCAGTCTAATGCTATAATTAGTGTAATGTTATTGTCTTCTGCAAAATCAATTCCTTTGTATGATATTCCATATCCTTCAGTATAACGATCTGGAATGTAAGTTGCAATGTTGGGTTGCAATGTTTTTAGGTAGCTTGATACTAGTGATACGGCTGTGGTTCCATCTACATCATAATCGCCAAATATCATGATGTTTTCATTATTTGTAATTGCTTTTTCTATTCGTTCAACAGCTTTATCCATGTCTTTCATTAAATATGGATTGTGTAAATCGTTTAGTGTAGGTCGAAAAAAAGCTTTGGCTTGTTCGTAAGTTTCAATACCTCTTTGAAGTAGTAGGATTGCAATAATTTCATCAACATGAAGTGCTTTTTGTAAGGTTTGTATTTTGTTTTTTTGTGGTTTTGATTTTAGGTTCCAGCGCATGGTTTTGAATTTTAAATTTATTTTGGCTTATATGTGGATTTGTTTATTACAAATAAATATGAATTGATGTAATAATAGCACTTTTTTTGAATTTTTATAAAGTGTTGTAATAATGAATTTTGGTTTCAACAGTGGTAAACTGACGAAACATTTCCATAACTCCGCAATATTTATCTACGGATAAATCTACTGCTCTCTTTAATTTGACTTCATTTAAATTATTCCCAAAGAAATGGTATTCTACGAATACTTTACTGTATGTTTTAGGATGTTCTTCTGTAAGATCTGCATTTGTTTCTATTTTGAAATGGTCTACCTTTAGTTTCATTTTTTCAATTAATGATGCAATATCTAGTCCTGAGCAACCTGCTAGAGCGGAAAGCATTAATGCTTTTGGTCTTAAGCCTTCTCCTTCTCCTCCATTTTCTTGACTAGCGTTAATTGTAATGGTTTCTCCACTTGGGTTAGTGGATTCAAATTGCATTTTTCCTTTCCAGGTTGTTATTACATTGTGTGTTGTCATATTTTGTTTTTTTTGAAAACAAAGTTACAGAAACTGGTCGTATAGGACTATTTTTTTCTGAATGTTTTGTGAGGAGAATGTCTATTGTAAGTTTAATTTTTTGTTGTCATTCACTTGTTTTTTACTAAAAACCGCAAAAGAAAATAAGCCATAGGGTACCACAACTACGACTTTGATAAGGGGTATATACGGGGTTGATAGGGAGTATATAGGGAGTATCACCGTCTTTGACTCGTCCTAAAATAACTATATAGATTATTAAATTAATCCTGCTTTAGCTATATAAATATAATTTTTAATCCTAAATTTACTATACAACTACTTTTTCATAGTTTTAACTAGCTAAAAAGAGATATTGAGTACATTTTTTTGCTTTGTAAAATGATAAACACCTTTAATACCATTAGTTTTGAAAGTATGCGATTATTAGGTGAATCGGGAAGATTTTTTATTGCTGTTAATAGAGGGATGTACAACTGTTAAAACGATTACAGTTTTTCTACACTTTTGGTTAAACATAAAAAATAATGGATTTAAGAGGATAAGCTTTTTTATTTTTGTTAATAGAACGCCCCAATTACTATTCTTCACTTTCAATCAGTCTGTTGGACTCTTTGATCCAGCTAAGTTTCTATACCAAATAGATCAAAACAAACAAAATCATGGCAATAAGTACACGAATAGTCATCCAAATAGGAGGAGAAACCCTTACGCGATTTTCAAAATTAGTTATTCATCAAAAAGTACATACGCATCATACTTTTTCTTTGTTGCAACCTTTACCCAAAGAGTTTGTAAGTCAGGCAATAGATAAATCACAGAGTTATATAGGTCAATCTATTAAGATAGAGATTCAGCCTACGAGTTTAAAAACGACTTCACCTTTAGTTTTTCATGGTATTATTACAGAATCTCAAATGATTCGTACCTCAGGAGCTTCTGGAGGTATTATAATAAATGGATATAGTCCTACCATTGTTATGGAAGGTACACCAAAAACACAATCTTTTTCAGATGAATCTTTATCAGATATCATCAAAAAAATAACGAGTAGTTATAGTCAAAAAGAACTCCAACCTACAGTTGACGTTAAGAATGATGCTTCGATGCCTTATACAGTTCAATATAGAGAGAGCGATTTTGGATTTGCCTGTAGATTAGCCCAAAAGAGAGGACAATGGTTCTATTATAATGGAGAAGAATTACTATTTGGTTCTCCAAAATCTAAGAATTTCACTTTAGAATATGGAAGATCATTGCATAGTTTTAATATAGAGATGCGTGCAAAGCCATTAGGATTAGAGTATTTAGGATACGATCCAAGTAATGCAGAAACCCAAAAAGCCAATACAACGGAAGTCAATTATCAACCTGAAGGCTATTCAAAAGTAATGTATGAGAGTTCAAAGAAATTGTTTCCAGAGAGTGCAACGATGCTTTATACTCATTCAATAGAAGAAGGAAGTGCTAGAACTCATTTGGTTGATCGAGTAACTACACAGTTACAATCTAGAGCTGCTGATTTAGTAACCGCAAAAGGCGATAGTGATGAAACAGGTTTACGAATAGGAGATGTTATTTCTATCCAAGAGCCTTCATTTTCTATGACTGGTAATTTAATAGATGGATTACAAGAGCAAAATTTCGGAAGTTATATTATAACAGATATTACCCATGTTTGTGAAGAATCAGGTACTTATCACAATAGTTTTCAAGCGGTTCCAGACAGCGTTTTGTCACCACCATATGGTAATGTTCACCATCATCCAACAGCCGATACACAACCCGCAGTAGTAACAGACAACAATGATCCATTAGGGTTAGGTCGTATTCAAGTTAGCTTTGCATGGCAAAAGGAACAAGGGACAACTACACCATGGGTTCGAATGATAAACCCACATGCAGGAGGCGGAAAAGGGATGTATTTCATACCGGAAATAGGAGAAGAGGTTTTAGTAGGATTTGAAGCAGGAAATGCAGAGAAGCCTTTTATACTAGGTGCGATGTATAATGGAAATGAATCGAGTAGTTATGCCACATCAGGGAATGATCAGAAAGTTATTCAAACACGAAGTGGGACTAAGATTATCATGAATGATGCAGAAGGAAGTGTTTTTGTAGAAGACCCAAGTGGTAATACATGGATGATGGATGGTAAAGGTAATATTAGTGTTAATGCTCCTAATAGAATTTCTTTTAATTGCTCCGATATGGATATTAATGTTTCTAATAATTTGTCAACAAATGTAGGTGTTAATAAAATAGAGAGTGTGGGTGTTGATGCTATTGAAAGTGTTGGAGGAATTAAAACTGAAATCGTAACTGGAAATAAAAATTCTACAGTTGTAGGTAATTTCATTGAAAGAGTTGAAGGTAATTTAGAATCACATACAGTACAAGATCTTGTTTTTAATGGTAATAAAGAAGTTATTATTTCTTCTGTTGGAAAATTAACAAAGCACTCACAAAAGCAAATTATTCATAATAGTTTAGAATCTAATTCATTATTTTAAAATGAAATATAGAGATATAAGAGGCAATTCACAGATTACATCTGATGGTAAAATTACTTTTTACTCAGATGGTAATATTGTTTCAAACGGCAAGAAAATTGCTCAAAAAGGAGATGAAAAAGGAATTCTAAGAGAAACTAGTCCCGAGAAATTAGAAATTGAAACAGTGGACGATGATTCTGTTATCATATATACAGGAATATTTTTTGATGGAACAGGAAATAACAAAGCTAATTCAGATTCTGTTTATTATACCAAATTGAAAAATGGTATGATAAAAGCCGAAGATATACTACAAGAATCTAAACAAACAGTAACAGTTCTTGAAAATGATTTACCTACAAAAAAAATAATAGACATTACAGATCGCGATAGCTACTGGAATCCCTACTCTAACGTTGCTAAATTGTTTCAACTGTATCAAGAAGAGAAAACTGTAAAAGAAGATAGTGTTCTTGGTAAATATTTTATTTTTAAACAATATATAGAAGGTATTGGGACAAAAGAAGGAGAACCAGACGATATTGCTGGTTCTGGTTTAGGTCGTGGATCATGGGGTATTTTAGCACGAGTGGAAGAAGGAATTGAAAAATTGGTAGAAGAACAAATAGTACCTAATATAGGAGGTAAAAAAGTAAAAAAAATTGTCTTTGATGTGTTTGGTTTTAGTCGTGGGGCTGCTGCTGCTCGCCATTTTTGTAATGAAGTAAAGCAGAAAGTTGAAACACGAGCGAAGAGAATTCCTGACCCTACTGGAGGTCGGGGAATTATTTTATCGCCTACTGAAAAAGAAGTTGTAGAACATGCGGGTGGCTATCTAGGTAAAATGTTAGCTAAAAAAGGAATTAAACCAACTGGTCAAACTTATACTATTGAAATTCGTTTTTTAGGAGTTTTTGATACAGTGGTTTCAGATATGGTAGTGAAAGACAATTTAGGTTATAAAGCCTCAATTGTTTTGGGAATAATTCCCGCTATTGTACAATTAAGTCTAGATAAAATAAAAACAAATATTTCAGGATTAGGAATTGGCTATGCTTTTCATATTGTTGCTAATGATGAGTGGAGAAAAAACTTTGCCTCTACACCCATGGAAGGAGGGTATACTTTTAAGCTTTTAGGAGCCCATTCAGACATAGGTGGTGGTTATGCGCAATTAGACAAAAACGAAACAGTAGTAGATTATTTTGATTTAGATGTAAATGATAAGACTACAATGGCAGAAAAAGAAAAAGTAAGGCAATTTTATATAAACAACTATTTTTGTACAGAAGAAGAAATACAATTTGTAAACACTTATGATCATTATGTTAAAACGATATATTTAGGTAAGCTATATGGTATATATCCTATATATGGTAAAAAAGAAGTAAGAACAGGCCCTGATTATTATCATGATAATAATGCTCCACAAGTATATGATCCTAGAGTAGGACCACTTATAATGGATAAAGAAGCAGACCATTTTGTAATTAAAGATACTCGTAAATTAAGCAATAAATATAGCTTAGTGCCTATGAACATGATGCTTGAAAAAGCTATTGAAAATAAAGTGCCTTTTTGTAAAGATGTAAGTGAAGCAAAATCAAAAGGATTGAAAGTTTCCGAACCTGAAGAATATGATTTTTCTTCTGAAAAGTTACTCAATGAGTATTTGGACATTATGAAAAAAGAAATTAAAGAACAAAGTGGTGGTACTTATATGTTACCAAGTGATATGTATATTGCTTTACGAAATAAATATGTACATTTATCTGCAAATTATGGAGGTTTAAAAAACGATTTTTTAGATATAAGAACAGGAGACCATCATATTTTAAGTAATGTTGGCTTTGTAAATCAACCCGTTCCTTATATTTTAGAAGGAGATACAATTACATACAAAAGAGAAATTTATGTCAACAAATAAACTACATTTTTTATTTTTCTTTATGGTTTTATTCATTTCCTGCCAACCCAAAGAAAAATTTGACTGGGAAATAGGGCTTTCTGCCCCTAAATATTATTCAAGCTCACCTAAGATTAGTTTTTCTTACCAAGGAAAAATAGTGCATAGCGCTTCATCAAATATAGGGATTCAACCTGGTTGGGGTCAAACAACTGGAGGTTATGCTAGTGGAAAAGATCTAGATGCAGTACCCGATGGTTTGCATGTAGAATGGCTTTGTGGAACAGACCGTTTTTATTATGAAGGTGATTTTGAATTGCCTCGTGACAAGATGATGGAATTATTTCAAAATCCTGTTACAGATGTTTACGGACAAACAAACCCTTACAGTTTAATCATTGTAGGAACAGCACCTGGAGGAAATGTAACCGTTTGGATGCGTGCTATACATGTATTAACAGAAATTGCAAGATTTAAGGCAACAAACAAAGGAATATGGAAAGAAAATGATGAAAAATTTAATAAATACTGGGGAAACGAAGAAGAAAATTATAAATATAGAAATAATGAACATAACATTTTTCATTACTTACACAGCATTCCATATAAAGTATGGGAAGAAGGAGAAAAAGAATATGACTATGATATAGGGTTTACTAGTGAGAATAACACTTCAAAAATGAATATTTTAACCTTTTACACTAAATCTGGTGAAGTTTTTCAACCCGATGCTTATTCTGAAGAACCTATTACAATAGATAAATCAAGTTGGGAAATATCTAATTTTATTCCTAATAATAATAGAATCAAAAAGAAACCTTTGCCTATTATGATGAAAGTGGAAATAAAGAATTTGCAAAATTCAAAAATATATCATTCTAGTTATGTTATTCTACCTACAAACTTTGAAAATTTATATACACAACCCTATATCGATTCTATTACTGGAAAAAAAGAAAATTTTAATAGAATTATAATTGCCATCAAATCAAATGAAGATTTAGGGTTTATAATGTTAGAAGGAAAGAATAAAAGAATAAAAATAATGGATTTTAAATGTTTTCTACCTAGAATGGATGGAACAACTTATGAAAGTGGTGGATATTCCCTCCCAAAAGGATTTGAATTTCCAAAATGGGAAGGGAGAGAAAAATTAATTACTCCAGATATTGAATTTTGGCAAGAACAATAAACGTGAAATATATGCCAACAAATAAACTGTATTTTAATTGCAGCTAACATTTTCGTATATTTATTATGAGCCTATATGGAAACATATTGAAATGTAACGTACAAGCACCGTTACCCGACCACCTTTGATATCCCATATAAGAGCCCTGTATTCAAAGCAAGAGGCTATTTCCTTAAAACTTTAAAATAAAAAAAGGTGAAAAT
Organism: Flavobacterium sediminilitoris; assembly: GCF_023008245.1. Classification (NCBI taxonomy): domain Bacteria; kingdom Pseudomonadati; phylum Bacteroidota; class Flavobacteriia; order Flavobacteriales; family Flavobacteriaceae; genus Flavobacterium; species Flavobacterium sediminilitoris. Next base: position 849,365 of record NZ_CP090145.1, on the reverse strand, counting down.
ATTTTCACCTTTTTGCCCCAAATTTACCATAAAACTTAACCTACTAATTTTCTGGTAGTGCTAAGATATAGCAACATATATTCTATACATAAAAAAATTGTTAAACAACTAAAAAAAACGTTTAAAGGTTCTTTGAATCTTTAAAAATACTTTTATAAAATAAAAAAGGTGAAATATTACTTTCACCCTTTTTGCCCCAAATCTACCATAAAACTTAACCTACTAATTTTCTGGTAGTACTAAAGTAGTATAGATTTGATATGCTAGCATAAAATATTTGTTGAATGGTTAAAAAAATCGTCAAAAAGAGGCTTCTAATACGCTCTAGCGTCTTTTCCTTCATAAAAATTCATAAATGCCTTATTTACAACTCTATTACCTCCATTTGTTGGGTAATCTCCTGTGAAATACCAATCTCCTAAATTCTTAGGACATGCCTTGTGTAGATTATCAACGGTTTGATAAATAATCTTTACTTCTGCATTTGTGTTTTCTGGAGTAAGCATTTCAGCAATCTTATCTGAAATTTCCTGATCCGTAAATGGAGCGTAAATTTCATTTACATAATTTATTACATCTGCATCTTTAAAATCTTCTTGTGCTTTCGATTTCTTATAAATATCATCAACAATATGATATAAATTGCGCTCTTTTAATAATTCTAATGCTGCTCTAAAAGCAACTAGTCCTTCTAGTTTTGCCATATCAATTCCGTAACAATCTGGGAAACGAATTTGAGGTGCTGAAGAGACTACTACTATTTTTTTAGGTTGCAGCCTATCCATCATTTTAATAATGCTCTGTTTTAGAGTAGTTCCTCTTACAATACTATCATCAATAATAACTAAATTATCTGTTGGTTTAACAACGCCATAAGTAACATCGTAAACATGAGCTACTAAATCATCTCGACTACTATCTTCCGTAATAAATGTTCTTAATTTCGCATCTTTAATTGCTACTTTTTCAGATCGTAATTTCACTGAAAGTATTTCCTGTAATTTTTCTTCGGATAATTTTTCTCTATTCTCTAATATCGTTTGTATCTTTCTTTGGTTTAAGAAATCATTTGCCGCTTCTACCATTCCGTAAAATGATGTTTCAGCAGTATTAGGAATAAATGAAAAAACGGTATTATCAGTATCGTTATCAATTGCTTTCAAAATGGAAGGAAAAACTAATTTTCCTAATTCTTTTCTTTCTCTATAAATTTCAGAATCGCTTCCTCTTGAAAAATAGATTCTTTCAAAAGAACACGCTTTCTTTTCTAAAGGTGTTCTGATTTCATTTATGGAAACTGATCCGTTTTTCTTAACAATAATTGCATTTCCAGGATTTAACTCTTTAACTTTTTCAAAAGAAACATTAAATACTGTTTGTATAACAGGTCTTTCTGAAGCAACAACTACAATTTCATCATCTTGATAATAAAAAGCTGGACGAATTCCGGCAGGGTCTCTCATTACAAAAGAATCACCATGTCCTAGCAAACCAGCCATTGCATATCCTCCATCCCAATTTCTAGAAGCTCGTTCTAAAATTCTAGGAATATTTAATCTTTCGGCAATTACAGGAGAAGCTTCCTGTTTTGTTAAACCTTCATTCTTACACTCTTGATATAAAGCTGTGACTTCATCATCTAAAAAGTGTCCTATTTTTTCCATTACAGTAACTGTATCTGCTAATTGTTTAGGATGTTGACCCAAATTAACTAAATCTTGAAATAATTCTTTAACATTTGTCATGTTAAAATTACCTGCAACAATAAGATTACGATGCATCCAATTATTTTGACGTAAAAAAGGATGAACACTTTCAATACTGTTTTTGCCAAATGTTCCATAACGAACATGTCCTAAAAATAATTCTCCTATATATGGAATGTTTTCTTTTTGTAATGATACGTTATTTTGATATTCAGGATTCTCATCAAGTTCATTGCTAATTCTTTCGTTTATCTGCGAAAAAATATCTTTAATAGGTTGTGAATCATTTGAACGAATTCTACTTATATACCTTTGTCCAGGATCAACATCTAACTTTATACTAGCTAAACCAGCCCCATCCTGACCTCTATTGTGTTGTTTTTCCATAAGAAGATACATCTTTTGCACTCCATAAAATGAAGATCCGTATTTCTCCTTATAATATTCCAAAGGTTTTAATAATCGTAAAAGGGCAATGCCACATTCATGTTTAATAGCGTCGCTCATAAAGTTGTTGTGTTGTGTGTTATTATATAGTTAAATCAATGAATTTTATATTAAAAATGCCTCGATTTTCGAGGCATAATTATTTAATCTAATTTTATTTCAAATTGTGTTAGCGCTTTAAATTGTTGCAAACGAGAAATAACTTCGTTTTTTTCTAGATTTTCCATTCTCTCTGTACCAAATTTCTCTACACAGAAAGAAGCCAAATTAGAGCCATAAATAACCCCGTTTTTCATATTGTCAAATGATATATTTTCACTTTGAGCGATATAACCTGCAAATCCTCCTGCAAATGTATCTCCAGCTCCTGTTGGATCAAACACTTCTTCTAGTGGTAAAGCAGGAGCAAAGAAAACTTCTTTTTTATGAAACAATAATGCTCCATGTTCTCCTTTTTTAATCACGACATATTTAGGTCCCATTGTGTGAATTTTTTCAGCAGCTTTTACCAATGAATACTCTCCTGATAATTGACGAGCTTCTTCGTCATTTATTGTGATAACATCAACACGTTCAATTACACTTCTTAATTCTGGTAAAGCACAATCCATCCAAAAATTCATTGTATCTAAAACAATTAGTTTAGGTTTTTCCGTCATTTGATCTAATACTCCTGCCTGAACTAATGGATGTAAATTTCCTAATAAAACCACATCAGAATTTTTATATTCTTGAGGTACTATAGGATTAAAATCTGCTAATACATTAAGTTCTGTAATCAATGTATCTCTTGAGTTTAAATCGTTGTGATATTTTCCACTCCAAAAGAAAGTTTTTCCTCCTTTTACAATTTCTATTCCTTCAATATTAATTCCTTTTTTTTCTAATAAATCTAGATATTCTTTTGGAAAATCATCTCCGACAACAGAAACAATCGCAGCATTAACATTAAAAAAAGAAGAAGACAAACCAATATAGGTTGCTGCTCCACCTAAAATTTTATCCGTTTTTCCAAAAGGTGTTTCAATAGCATCAAAGGCTACCGTACCTACTATTAGTAATTTATTCATTTATATCTTTTTTGAAATAAGATGCAAAGATAAAACTTTAGATTTAAAGATTAAAAGGTTTGACTATTTAAAAATAACATCGTTAGCAAATAGTAAATCATCCTAAAAACATTTGTTAAGTAAAATTTTATAAAAAAAATCTTTTTATAATGTAGTATAATAACTTGTTATTTGTTTGAAATTAAATTTTTTTTGTGATAAATAAGAAATGGCAAATTCTAATAATAATCAATATGATTTTGTTAGTTGTTCTGTTATCTTATAATCTGTATTCTTTTTTTAAATCAAACTCTATTTTTTATGTAGATGATGTTAAGTTATTTGATGGTTTTAAAATGACTCAAGAGATAGAATTAGCGGGAGAAAAGAGATTAATCAAAGAAAATACACTTTAGATAGCTTATGTTTAGAGGTTCAAAGAGAAGATATTAGTGAGCAACATAAAGAGTCTTTAATACAAAGTTTTATTTCGAAAAGAGAAGAGTTTTATCAGTTTAATAAGGTGTTTTGTATAAGAAAAGTCTAGTGAAATTTGGTTGAGAGTAAAGAATTATACTAAAGAATTTTTTAAAGAAAGCAATCCCAAACTTAATAATAGGCTCGAGTAATCAAGAATAGGCTCGAGTAATCAAGGAAATATTTTATTTGCAGATGGGTTTATATATTACTACGGAGTTCTTTATTGTTTTATAGAAGTAAACCCGTAGGTTTTAAAGATGATAATAAATGTTTGAATATTATCTACAACCATTTAAATTTGCCTGTTAAAATGGTTGTAAAGTGGAGTTGCTACTTTTACTCGGAGATAAATTTTAAGACTGTTTTAAAATAAATATCTTATAATTATGAAAAACGATTTTACAGTATTGAATTAAATTAGAAGCAGTAAAATTAAGTTACGAGTAAGAAAAGATTAAAGAATTAGTAAATAGACTAGGTGTTCAGGTAGAGCGTATTTATAAATGGAGCGCATCTTAAAAAATAATTACTAATCTAAGGAACCTTTGTAAAAGTTGATGCAAACTCTATCGAAGTAAAATAGTTATGAAAAGTGCTTAAAGAAAAAGTGAACTTGTAATAAAAAGTTTGATGAATTTTCTAAGACCTATGCTATATTTTTGATTTGATAAAATTATAATTCTATTTCTTTAGGTGTTCTATACTTCAAATAAGAGCGTAAGCGTTTTCTGTTGTGCCATAGTTCTATATATTTAACGACCTTTGAATGGACAAAAAAGTTAAGCCTCTTTTTTTAAATTTTGTAAAATGGTAATATAATTATTTCATGCTCTTTCCTGCAACACATATTACAATTTCTCCTTTTGCTGGTTTTGTTTCAAAATGTTGTAATACTTCTACTGCTGTTCCACGAACTGTTTCTTCGTGTAATTTTGAAATTTCTCGAGAAACAGAAACACGTCTGTCTTCTCCAAAATACTGAATGTATTCTGCTAGTGTTTTATTTAGTTTGTGAGGAGAAACGTAGAATATCATGGTTCTAGTTTCTTCAGCTAAGGCTAGAAAACGAGTTTGTCTTCCTTTTTTGTCGGGAAGAAATCCTTCAAAAACAAATTTATCATTTGGTAGCCCGCTGTTTACTAGAGCAGGAACAAAGGCTGTTGCTCCGGGTAAGCATTCTACTTCAACTCCATTTTCTACACAAGCTCGGGTTAATAGAAAGCCTGGGTCAGAAATGGCAGGTGTTCCAGCATCACTGATTAAAGCGATGGTTTCGCCTGCTTGCATTCTTTGGACTAAGTTTTCTACTGTTTTATGTTCGTTATGCATATGGTGACTATGCATTTGTGTGGTAATTTCGAAATGTTTTAATAATTTTCCACTATTTCGCGTGTCTTCTGCTAGGATTAAATCGACTTCATTGAGTGTTTTAATCGCTCTAAAAGTCATGTCGTCTAGATTACCTATAGGTGTAGGTACAAGGAATAATTTACCCATTTTCTTTTCTTTATTTTCTTGTTTTTTTATATAAAAAATAGGAAGTCAATAATAAAATCATTGCAATAAGTGCAGTTTTTTGCCCTCCATCTTTTATCATATAATGTGCAAAAAATGCTAAAATGATTTCAAAGAAGAAAGCAGCATAAGCCCATTCTTTTAATGTTTTATTAAAGTTTGTAAGTATTGTAATTACACCAATTATTTTTAAAATAGCTAGTGGGTATATTAGATATGTAGGGTAGCCTAAATTTACAAAAAAGCCATTTACCATTTCGTAATTACTAAGGTACATATTAGCAGAATATAGCATTAAAGCACAAAATAGTGCTGTAAAAATCCAATATGCTATTCTTAGATATTTATTCATTTTTTAGTTGAATTTTTTTTCTATTATTTCTAAAAAACGAGTTTCATATTCTTCTTTTCCATCCCAATTGTTGTAATCTGGTTTTATAAAATCATTTATGAATCCTTTTACTTCTTCAAAAGAATCAAATGTATTCAATTGTGAAAGAACACGATTAAGATCGTCTGGATTTCCGCCAAATAGTTTTTTTTCAAAGGCAATCCTGTCGTTTAATCCAATATTGATTCCTCTTGTAAGTCGATCATTTAGAGACATAGTTTTAGGCTCTTCATTTACAACGTTAGAAGTTTTTTCTTTTTCTATGATTTTTGTTTCTTCTTGAACAGGTTCTGCAACTGTTTCTACTGCTTTTTCAAAAGTTAAATCGGCTATTTTTTCAACTTCTTTTGGAACTTCTTCTACTTTTACAAAGTCGACTTCTTTGTAATCTTCTATAAGAACACCATCAAATAATGCTGGCTGAGCGGTTCCATTATTTTCTTCTTTTTTCTCTTCAGAAGGTTTAGGTTCTTCAAATTGTTTTTCTGTCGTATTGTTTTCTGTTTCTTGAACAGGTATAATGTCGTTTTCTGCTTTTGTGTGAGCTTCTATATTGTTAGAAACAATAGGGTTTTCTAATTTTGTTTCAAGTTCTTCTTGTGAAATTTCATTTTTTAGAGTTTCAAAATTATCTTCATAAAAAGAGAGAACAGTTAACATTTCGTATATCTTCTTGGCTTCTAACTGTAATTGTTTGGTTTCAGAACGATTTTTTAGTTTTAAAACGCGATGTGCTATGCTGATTAATTCGGCTTCTAATTTTTTCTTCATAACTTTATAGAATAGAAATTGAATATATGGTTGGTTTTTTAATAAATTTGTTCTGTTTACAAAAGTAACAGAAAATAATATTAATCGACCGAAAGATACAAAATGTTTCTAGAAAATACCGTAAATCAATCTGAACAATTTGGCTGGATAGAAGTTATCTGTGGGTCTATGTTTTCAGGAAAAACTGAAGAATTAATTCGACGTTTAAAAAGAGCGCAATTTGCCAAACAGAAAGTAGAAATATTTAAACCAGCCGTAGATACTCGCTATCATGACGAATTGGTTGTGTCTCATGATGCAAATGAAATACGATCTACACCGGTTCCTGTTGCAGGGAATATTCGTATTTTAGCACAAGGTTGTGATGTTATAGGTATTGATGAAGCACAATTTTTTGATGATGAGATTGTCTCAGTTTGTAATGATTTGGCAAATAGTGGTATACGAGTAATTGTAGCTGGGTTAGATATGGATTTTAAAGGGAATCCTTTTGGACCAATGCCTAATTTAATGGCAACTGCAGAATATGTAACTAAAGTTCATGCTGTTTGTACTAGAACAGGGAACTTGGCTAATTATAGTTTTAGAAAATCACAAGATAGTAAATTGGTTTTGTTAGGTGAAACGGAAGAGTATGAACCTTTGAGTCGTGCGGCTTTCTTTAAAGCAATGAAAGAAAATAAAGAAGGGAAATTATAAATGACTTTTTCTATTTTAAGTATAATTACCGAAATTACAGCACAAATTAGTGGTGATTTTGAAGACTTTATCATTGAGAATATTTCAATTGATAGTAGATCTATGCAAAATAATTCTGGGACATTGTTTTTTGCTTTGAAAGGTCAAAACCATGATGCTCACGCTTATATTGGGGAACTTATAGAAAGTGGTGTTAGGTGCTTTGTTGTAGATCATATTCCTAATGATGTTAAAGATAAAGCTCTTTTTTTAATTGTTTCTGATACAACATTAGCACTACAACAAACAGCAAAATATTATAGAAAGTTGTTTCATTTTCCTGTGATAGGTATTACAGGAAGTAATGGGAAAACAATAGTGAAGGAATGGTTGAATTTTTTATTAAGTTCACATTATTCAATAGTAAGGAGTCCGAAAAGTTATAATTCACAAGTAGGTGTTCCATTATCTATTTTTGGAGCTAATGAAAATCATAATTTGGGAATTTTTGAAGCAGGAATTTCTCAAAAAGGAGAAATGGAAAAATTAGCAGCAATTATTCAGCCCAATATAGGCGTTTTTACTCATATTGGAACGGCTCATGATGATGGCTTTGAGAATCAATCTGAAAAAATAGCTGAAAAAGTAAGGCTTTTTAAAAATTGTGAAGTTGTTGTACTTCAAAAAAATGAAGAAGTTGAAAAACACATTGTTAATGCTGTTTTTACTTGGAGTTTTATTGATAATGAAGCGACTGTGTATGCTGAAAAAATTGCAGAAAAGGATGATGGTGTAACGAAGTTGAATGTTTTTTATAACGGTAATTCTTTTTGTGTTACAATTCCATTTGAAGATGCTGTTTCTTTGTCAAATGCAATGCATTGTATTTCTGTTTTGTTATATTTAAATGTTGATGTTCAAACTATTATTAACAGTGTTCAGAATCTATATCCTGTTGAGATTAGATTACAGGCTAAAAAAGGAATAAATAATTGTGTTTTGATTGATGATTCTTATTCTTCTGATTATCAGTCTTTGAAAATGGCATTGGATTTTTTAGAACAGCAAAAGCAATATCAGAAAAAAACAATCATTCTCTCAGATATTTTTCAAGGAGGTTTGCCAATTGAACAGTTGTATAAGAAAGTAGCATTAGCTATTCAAAACAATAAAATTGATAGGGTTATTGTTATTGGAGAGACTATTTCTAAATATTTAAAAGAATTACCAAATGTGATTTCTTTTCATTCAACAGCTAAATTCTTAAAGCAATTTAATACGGAATCATTTCAGAATGAAACAATATTAATTAAAGGTGCACGTAGTTTTAACTTCGATGAAATTGTTGTTTTGTTAGAAGAAAAAAATCATGAAACAGTACTTGAAATAAATCTTGATGCAATAGTTCACAATCTTAATTTTTATAAATCGAAGGTGAAGTCAACAACTAAAATAATGGTTATGGTTAAGGCCTTTGGTTATGGCAATGGAGGTTTTGAAATAGCAAAGCTTTTAGAACATAATAAAGTAGATTATTTAGGAGTTGCTTTTGCAGATGAAGGAATTGAACTTAGGAAAGCAGGAATAAAATTGCCTATTATGGTTTTAAATCCTGAAAATAGTAGTTTTAATGCTATGATTGCTTATGATTTAGAACCAGAGATATATTCAATTACAGGATTGAAAGCTTTTTTAAAATTAGTGAAAGAGAAAAATATTGCGTCTTATCCTATACATATTAAGTTGGATACAGGAATGCATAGACTTGGTTTTGAAGAAGCTCAATTACCAGAATTAATTTCTCTTTTAAAAAATAATAATTTTGTTCAAATTAAAAGTGTTTTTTCTCACTTAGCGGCTTCAGATGATACTTCGTTTGATGACTTTACAAAGCTACAATTTAGTCGTTTTACTGATTATTCTAATGAAGTTATTAATGCATTAGAAATAAAACCTATTCGACATATATTGAATACTTCAGGGATTTTTAATTATAGTAATATGCAGTTAGAAATGGTTCGTTTGGGAATTGGGTTATATGGAGTTGGAAATTCTCAAATTGAAAATAGTAATCTTCAAAATGTGAGTACGCTGAAGAGTGTTATTTCTCAAATCAGGATAATTAAAGAAGGAGAAAGTATTGGTTATAGCAGGAAATATAGAGTGGATCAAGAAATACGTGTGGCTACAATTCCAATAGGTTATGCTGATGGAATTAGAAGAGCTTGGGGAAATGAGAAAGGATACGTTTTGATAAAAAATCAAAAAGCTACTATTTTAGGTAATATTTGCATGGATATGATGATGGTTGATGTAACAAATATAGATTGTAAACCGAGTGATGAAGTAATTGTTTTTGGAGATTATCTTAAAGTGACTGAGATTGCAAAGGCAATAGAAACAATTGCTTATGAAGTTTTAACAGGAATTTCAAAACGGGTAAAAAGAGTCTATTATAAAAATTAAATGAAATGTTAAAAAATTATTATCTTCGTGATAATTAATCCAAAAAATTTTTTAGGTATGTTAAAAGAATTTAAAGATTTTGCAATGAAAGGAAACCTAGTTGATATAGCTGTAGGTTTCGTTATGGGTGCTGCTTTTAATAAAGTAGTTTCTTCTTTTACAGGAGGAATTGTCTCTCCGTTAATTGGTTTGATTTTTAAATCAGATTTTAAAGAAATGAAGTTTGTTATTCATGAAGGTGTTGCAAATGCAGAAGGTGTTTTAGAAGGAGAAGTTGCTGTTTTATGGGGGGAGTTTCTAACAAATGTAATTGATTTCGTTATTGTTGCTTTTGTGATGTTTATGATTGTTAAAGGAGTGAATGCAATGAAGAAGAAAGAAGAAGCGGCTCCAGCTCCAGCAGGTCCAACTCAAGAAGAATTGTTGGCAGAAATTAGAGATTTATTAAAAAAATAGATTACCGCTACATTATATATTCTAACTAAACCCCGATATTTTCGGGGTTCTTTTTTATAAAATAGTTTGTTTTGTTTAAATTTTGTGAAATTTGTAATTTCAAGGATAGAACAAAAGAATATTATATACTTTTGTAATATTAAATTTTTAAAAAAATGAGAGTTGCCGTAGTAGGTGCTACCGGAATGGTAGGCGAAATAATGCTTAAAGTATTAAAAGAAAGAGGTTTTCCAGTAACTGAATTAATTCTTGTTGCCTCAGAAAAATCTGTTGGTAAAGAAGTGGAATGGAATGGGAAAACTTATAAAGTAGTTGGATTGCAAACAGCTGTGGATATGAAACCAGAGATTGCTCTATTTTCTGCAGGCGGAGAAACTTCTTTGATTTGGGCTCCAAAGTTTGCCGAAGCAGGGACAACTGTTATAGATAATTCTTCAGCGTGGAGAATGGATGCTACAAAAAAATTAGTGGTTCCTGAAATAAATGCAAGTTCTTTGACAAAAGAGGATAAAATTATTGCAAATCCAAATTGTTCAACAATTCAAATGGTAATGGCTTTAGCTCCATTACATTTAAAATATAAAATTAAACGTGTTGTGGTGTCTACTTATCAGTCAATTACAGGAACTGGTGTTAAAGCAGTACAACAGTTAGAAAATGAGTATTCTGATGTTAAGGGTGAAATGGCTTATAAATATCAGATTCATAGAAATGCAATTCCTCAATGTGATGTTTTTGAAGAAAACGGTTATACAAAAGAGGAAATGAAACTAGTGCGTGAAACTCAAAAGATTCTTAATGATAGAACTATTGCTGTAACAGCTACTGCTATTAGAATTCCTGTTGTTGGTGGTCATAGTGAAGCAGTTAATGTTCAATTTGAAAATGATTTTGATGTTGCTGAAGTTCGTCAGATTTTGCATGCTACTTCAGGGGTAACAGTTCAAGACAATACGGATACGTTTACTTTTCCAATGCCTTTGTATGCAGAAGGGAAAGATGATGTTTTTGTGGGAAGAATTCGTAGAGATGAAAGCCAGCCAAATACTGTAAATATGTGGATTGTTGCTGATAATTTAAGAAAAGGCGCAGCTACAAATACTATTCAAATTGCAGAATATTTAGTAGCAAATAGTTTGGTGTAATTTAAAACTTGTATAAAAAGAGGCTTTGTTTAAAAAAACAAAGCCTCTTTTTATTAATGTCTATTGAAGTTTTAATCATATTCTTGAAAAACTAGTTTAAAAGAACCAGATGTTAGGTTAATTATAATTGAGGGGTCACTATCTTTGTATAATTTACAAGCTACAGTTCCAGAACAGTTTGTGTTTGTAATCCTGTAAGGCTATTTGTTCCTGCAACGGTTGAAGTATAATTAATAGTACTTCCAGTTTGGCTTCCGCTTAAGGTAGAGTATGAGTCACCATTGTTGTCTGTGTAAGTAACACTAACACCTTTTGTCCAGTTAAAGTCTTGGTCTGATGTAATGAAGTTAGTTGGTTTGTTACTAAAAATAGTGTTAAAACTGGTTGTTTCTGTGCTTTCATCTGTTGATTGATACATATGATGTAATGTAATGTCTAATGAAGGGTAATTGTTAAGACTTAAAGGTTCCATACTTGAACTATAATAAAATGACTTGTTTGAGCCATTACCACTGTATCCAACAATAGGTTGATTGAAATGTGATGGTGAATTGCTGTTGTCTTGGATGTAGTTTACACTTAGATTAGTAAGATTAGCCTTAAAAAATGCAACAGTATTTGAACTGTTGTCTGGAGTGTCATTTGAATCGTCACTGCTACAAGAGAAGAAAAGTAAGCCTAATACTAGGAAAGATAATTTTTTCATAATAATTTTTGTGTTTATTGTTGTATGACAAAAATATCTCATTTTTATTTCATAAAAAATTTTTATAAAACAAACTCTTCAATAAAACTTAGTATCTTTGTCGTTAATGAAGAAAAAAATAGTAATAGTGAACTTTATATTGATGCTGTCAGTTTTATTTGCTGTTAGTTATCAGTCACTACATACTTTTTCTCATCATAGTCATAAAGAAATAAAATCGATTTCTTCTAAAGAATCGAAAACAGTATTTACTAAAATTATTTCAGATAAAGAAAGTTGTCCTGTTTGTGACTTTAAGTTTGCAAGTTTTCTTTCTCCTGAAATTTTTACGTACTCGTTATTTCCTCCTGTTTTAGAAATTCCTTACCTATATAGTAATAATAACATTATTACTATACTTAATAGAAATTCATTCTATTTAAGAGGCCCTCCTACATTGATTTAATATATTTAAGAACCTATTAACCAATATTTTGATGATATGCTAATGATGATTTGAGCAAAAATGCTTGTTTTTATCATGGTATGTTTTTAAATCTGTTTTGTTTGTCTTTAATGTATTTTAAAAACAACATTTAAATGGTTATAGTTATTAAGTTGTTATAATAGCAATTTATAAAAAGGTAGTCATTAAAAAAGATTTTACCTTAAAATGTGTTCTTAATAGTATTGTTAAAAATAATACGTTGTGTTTATATTTTTAAACTAAGAAAATGCGATTCAATTATATCTTGTTTTTCTTATTTGTAAGTTGTTTGAGTTTTTCTCAACTGACTGTCAGTGGAGTTATTACTGATGAGAATGGCTTACCCTTAAGAGATGTCCATATTCATATTGCCAATAAAACAAGTTCAACATCTGTTGATGGGGCTTATGTTTTAAAAGATGTTCCAGAAGGAAATCAAAAAATGTATATTTCATACATAGGTTATAAGCCTATTGATGAAATGATAAATCTTACAATAGATTTGACTATTAATCGTCAATTGTTTCCTGATGTTGTTAAACTTGATGCTGTTGCTGTTCAACAAAGTAAAAATACTAAGAGTGAAAGTAGTAATGAGCAAGTTATAAAAGGAGAAATTATTGAAAAATACAGTAGTCAAACATTGGGTGATGCATTAAAAGAGATTTCTGGAGTTTCTATTTTGAAAACAGGGAGTACAATTGTAAAACCTGTTATTAATGGATTACATAGTACTAGAGTGCCAATTATTAATGATAATGTCCGTTTGGAAGATCAGCAGTGGGGAACAGAACATGCTCCAAATTTTAATATAAATTCCGCAGGTAAAATTACAGTTATTAAAGGTGCTTCTGCTTTGCAATATGGAGGAGATGCTATTGGAGGAGTTGTTATTGTTGAACCTCAAATAATTCGAAAAGATACTTTGGTGGGAAAAACAATTTTAGATGTAGCATCTAATGGAAGAGGAGGAAGTATAAGTTCAAGTATTCAAAAGGGTAATGTGTATGGATGGAGTTGGAATGCCTTAGGTACTTTTAAGTATTTAGGAGATAGAGAAACGCCAAATTATATTCTTTCAAATTCAGGTAATAGAGAGCAAAATTTTTCAGGAAGTATTCGGTATGCTAAAGAAAAATATAATTTCAATGTTATGTATAGTTTTTACAATGCACAAATTGGAATTATAAAGGCATCTCATATTGGTAATGTAAATGATTTATACAATTCAATTACGAATAAGATTCCTAGTGTAAAAGGTGATTTTACTTATGATTTGGATGCTCCAAGACAAGAAGTACAACATCATTTAGTTAAGTTAAATTATCAACAATGGATAAATGATGCTAGTTCTTTAGATTTTCAATATGCTTTTCAGTTTAATAATAGATTAGAATTTGATGTGAGAAGAGGTAGTGCTAATAATAAAGCGGCTTTAGACTTACAGTTAGCAACTCATACTTTTCTAATTGATTATAAAACATCTTTTGAAGATTGGAAATTGAAAACCGGAGTTAATTTTGGGTATCAAAATAATTTTGCAAATCCAAATACAGGAATTCGTCCACTTATTCCAAGTTATGAAAAGTTAGATTTTGGATATTATGGAATTGCTAGTTATTCGATTAATAATTCTCTTGTTTTAGAATCAGGTTTACGCTATGATTTTACTACTATTGAGGCAACTAAATATTATTTAAAATCTAGATGGGAAGAACGTGGGTATAATGCTATGTTTTCAAATTTTATTGTTGGTGAGGAAGGAAATCAATGGTTGACTAAGCCACAATTTAATTATCATAATTTGACAGGTAATATAGGATTAAGAAAACAATTTCATCATAATATTGAGTGGTTAGTTAATTTGAGTTTAGCGTCTAGAAATCCAAATCCTTCAGAGTTGTTTAGTGATGGATTGCATCATTCTACTGGTCAAATTGAACTAGGAGATTTACGTTTAAAGAGAGAACAATCCTTTAAAGTGAATACAACTTTAAAGAAAAATTGGAAATCATTTGCTTTTCAGGTTAATCCATTTGTAAATCATATTTCAAATTTTATGTATTTGCGACCTATAGGATTTGAAACGACAATTAGAGGTGCTTTTCCTGTTTGGGAATTTGAGCAATCTGATGCTTTGCTAGTAGGGATTGATTTTAATTCAGATTGGAAAATTTCTGAGCACTTTTCTCATGAAGCTAGTTTTGCTTATGTAAGTGGAAGAAATTTATCGGATAAAGAAGATTTAATCGATATGCCTCCTTTTTCATTAAATAATAAAATTCAATATAGAAAAGAAGATTGGCATAACTGGATTATGGAGTTAAAAAGCGAATTGGTTTTTCGTCAGGCTCAATATCCAAATAATAATTTTAATACTAATATTATTGTTGATGATGCGCTAACTCCTGTTTTAGTAGATATAAGTTCTCCTCCAAAAGGGTATCATTTATTGCATTTTTCTAATGGAATGACTTTTAAAATTAGTAAAAAAAATAGTTTAACAACTACATTTTCTGTTCAAAATATATTAAACACAACATATAGAGATTATCTAAATAGGCAACGTTTTTTTGTTGACGAGTTAGGTAGGAATTTTCAATTTCAAATTAAATTAAATTTTTAAAAAACATTAAAGAATCAAATTATGAAAAATAATTTAAAATTTTCAGCACTTTTTATTTCATCATTTTTATTTCTAACATCGTGTTCAAATGATGATTCTCCTGCGCCTGTAAATGAAGAAGAAGTTATAACTACTGTTCAAATAACTTTATTAAGTAGTAACTCGTCAAGTATTGTTATGAAATCAACCGATTTAGACGGAGATGGTCCAAATCCTCCAGAATATATTTTAACGGGAGGGAATTTAGTTGCAGGTGAAAGTTATACTGGAAGTGTTGAGTTTTTAAACGAATTAGAGAATCCAATAGGAAATATAACAGAAGAGGTAGAAGCAGAAGGACAAGATCATCAGGTTTTTTATCAATTACCTGCAAGTATTGGGAATATAACGTATGATGCATTAAATGTTGATGCAAATGGAAAACCAATAGGTCTTGAGTTTAGTCTTGTTGCAGGAACATCTGGTTCAACTGGAAATCTAACAGTGACTTTAAGACATCTGCCAAATAAGTCAGCAAATGGAGTTTCAAATGGAGATATAACAAATGCAGGTGGCTCTACTGATGCTGAAGTGAGTTTTCCGGTCGTGGTAGATTAAGTTTTAGAACACCCTTTTTAAACCTCTGAATTTTCAGAGGTTTTTTTTAACATAACTTAACATTTAAAACCCTTATTTTTGTAAAACAACTTAAAAATTAATAAATGAAAAAAAGCTTAACCTTACTCTTAGTCGCGACTGCTTTTGTTGCTTGTAAGAAAGAAGAACCTAAAGAAATTGTAGACATGAGTGTTACATATCCTGAAACTAAAAAAGTAGATACTTTAGACACTTATTTTGGAGAACAAATTCAAGACCCATATAGATGGCTTGAAGATGATAGAAGTGCAGAAACAGAAGCTTGGGTAAAAGCTCAAAACGAAGTTACTTTTGGATACTTAGAAAAAATTCCATTTAGAAAAGAATTGAAAGAAAGAATGGAAAAATTATGGAATTATGAGAAAATTTCAGCTCCATTTAAAGAAGGGAATTACACTTATTTTTATAAAAATGATGGCTTGCAAAATCAATCTGTTTTATACAGAAAGAATGAGGCAGGAAAAGAAGAAATTTTCTTAGATCCAAATACGTTTTCAAAAGACGGAACTACATCTTTAGGAGGTGTTAATTTTTCAAAAGATGGTTCTTTAGTAGCTTATGCTATTTCTGAAGGCGGAAGTGATTGGAGAAAAGTAGTTGTTTTAAACGCAGAAACAAAAGAAATAATAGGAGATACTATTGTAGATATTAAGTTTAGTGGTGTTTCTTGGTATAAAAATGAAGGGTTTTATTATTCAAGTTATGATAAACCAAAAGGGAGTGAGCTATCTGCGAAAACAGATCAACATAAACTGTATTTTCATAAGTTAGGAACTTCTCAAAAAGAAGATCAGTTGATTTTTGGACAAAATGAAAAAAGAAGATATGTTGGTGGATATGTTACCGAGGATGAAAACTATTTAATTATCTCAGGATCTAATTCAACTTCAGGAAATGAGTTGTACTATAAAGATTTAGTAAAAAATGGTCCAATAGTAAATATTGTAAATAATTTTGATAGTGATAATGGTGTAATTGATAATATAGGAACAAAATTTTATTTGTCTACTAATTATAATGCGCCTAATCAACGTGTAGTGACTTTTGATTTGTCAAACCCTAAACAAGCTAATTGGGTTGATTTTATTCCAGAAACTGAAAATGTTTTATCTATTTCAACAGGGAGTAATTATATTTTTGCTAAATATATTAAAGATGCAGTGTCATATATTAAACAATATGATTACGACGGAAAATTAGTGAGAGATATTGAATTACCAGGAATAGGTTCTGCTGGTGGTTTTGGTGGAAGAAAAGAAGATGCTACTTTATATTTTTCTTTTACAAATTATACAACTCCTGGAACAATTTATTCTTTTGATCCAAAATCTGGAAAATCAGTAGTATACCAAAAACCAAATGTGGATTTTAAATCGGAAGACTATGAATCAAAGCAGATTTTTTATACTTCAAAAGACGGGACAAAAATTCCTATGATTATTACATATAAAAAAGGAATTGAGTTAAATGGTAAAAATCCAACAATGTTATATGGCTATGGAGGATTCAATATTAGTTTAACACCTAGTTTTAGTATTGCTAATGCTGTTTGGTTAGAAAATGGAGGTGTTTATGCTGTTGCAAACTTACGTGGTGGTGGTGAATATGGTAAAAAATGGCATGATGCAGGAACTCAAATGCAAAAACAAAATGTTTTTGATGATTTTATTGCTGCTGCAGAATATCTAATAAAAGAAAAATATACAACATCTGATTATTTAGCAATTTCTGGACGATCAAATGGAGGTCTGCTTGTTGGAGCTACTATGACTCAACGTCCAGATTTAATAAAAGTAGCGTTGCCAGGTGTTGGTGTTTTAGATATGTTACGCTATCATACTTTTACAGCAGGAGCTGGTTGGGCTTATGATTACGGAACTTCAGAGCAAAGTAAAGAAATGTTTGACTATTTAAAAGCATATTCTCCTGTGCATAATGTGAAAGCAGGAACAAAATATCCAGCTACATTGGTAATGACTGGTGATCATGATGATAGAGTTGTTCCAGCGCATAGTTTTAAATTTGCTGCGGAACTACAAGCGAAACAAACAGGGGATAATCCTGTTTTAATTCGTATTGATGTAAATGCTGGGCATGGTGCTGGGAAATCAGTAAGTGCAATTATTCAAGAACATGTTGATATGCAAGTGTTTACTTTGTATAACATGGGAGTAAGAGAATTAAAGAAGTAATTTTAAACAGATAAAAAACATGTAGTTTGAAAAAAAAAGTGCATAAAATTATTATAATATTAGAGAATAAAGTATGTTTGCAGGACAAACAATATTTAAAACTTAAAATCTAAATGAAAAAAATCGTTTTATGCGCTTTTGCGTTAACAGTGTTTAATTTTATAAACGCTCAAGAGGAATCGACATCTTACAAACCTTTAGAAGGAACTGTAACAACTGAAGTAGGTTTGACAGGTGGTTTAAATAATGCTAATTTTAATTTAGGAGGTGGACTTCTTAAGTTTAGATACTTTTTAAAAGAAGATATCGGTCTTAGATTAGGCGTGAGCATTGATAATGATAAAACAGAAGATATTACAGGAACTTCTCCTAATCAAACAACATTTACTGATAAAAATTCTGATTTGAATTTTAAATTAGGGGTTGAAAAACATTTTGCTGGTTCAAGTAGATTATCTACTTATGCCGGTGCTGATTTAATTATTGGTAGTGGTAAGGTTGTAGATGATGAAGAAGAAGAAAATGGAGATTATGATAGATTTGAGCAGAAAAGGTCTAATTTCGGATTTGCTGTTTTTTCTGGAGCGGATTATTATATCGCTGAAAAATTATATTTGGGAGTAGAAGCTGGAATTAGTTTCTTGTCTTCAAAATTAAAAGATGGCGAGAGATCTGTAAAGAATGGTAATAACTTAAATACATTTGTTGATCCAGGAAGTAAGAGTTCAGGATTTGATACTAATGTTTTTGGAGGAATTAGAATAGGATATCAATTCTAATATAAAAATCATATTAATAAAAAATCCCTTTCAAATTTTGAAAGGGATTTTTGTTAATTATCAGAAGCAAACCATTCTGCAAAAGAAGTTTCTGTTTCTTGAAGTTTCAGTGAAAAGAGTTTAATTTCCTTTGGTAGTCTACTTTTTATTTTTTCTGCAAAATCAATAACCATATTTTCACTTGTAGGTTGATATTCTACAAGGATAACATGATGACCTCTGTCTTCTAGTTCTTTTGCAAGTTCAATATGTGGAGTATTTTTGTTAAAAACAGTAGCATGATCAAATAAATCAACTATTTCTTCTTTTACAATTTTTTTTAAATCTCCAAAATCGATAACCATTCCATATTTTACATTGCTTTTGTCAGCAATAGGAGTTCCTATTACTGTAACAGAAAGTTTGTAACTATGACCATGAACATTTTTACATTTACCATCATACCCATAAAGAGCATGACCTGTTTCAAATGAAAATTGCTTCGTAATTCTTATTTTATTCATAATATATAAAAAAGCAAAGGTAATAATTATTTTAAGGAACTATTAGACTTAATTCCTGTTATATTTGTAGCTCTAAAAATAAGCCATTAAATGGAAGATGTATTTGAGAAAATTGTTCAAGATTTATTAGAAAAACAATATAGTATTGTGGATGATTTCTTTGAAGAAAAAGAAGTTGAAAATCTTAGGGATATTCTGCTTTTAAAGTATGAAGAGGATGAATTTAAGAAAGCGGCAATAGGGAATGTCTTTAATGAACAAATTGTAAAATCTATTAGGGGTGATTTTATTTCTTGGATTGATGAAAAAGAAGCAGTAGAAGCAGAGAAAGTTTTTTTTGATAGAATTTCTGATTTTACTAGCTATTTAAATAGAACTTGTTTTTTAGGCATTAGGGAGCGCGAATTTCATTATGCATTGTATCCTAAAGGGACTTTTTATAAAAGACATTTGGATACTTTTCAGAATGATGATAGTAGACGTTTGTCTATTGTGTGTTATTTAAATCATGAAGATTGGAGTCCTGAATTTGGAGGAGAATTGGTTATCTATAAACCTAATGAAGAGATTACTATTTACCCTTTAAAAGGGAGAGTTGTTGTTTTTGAAAGCCATGTTTTAGAACACGAAGTAAAACCTGTAGAACAAAAGAGAGTGAGTATTACGGGTTGGTTAAAAACGAGGAAGTTATAAAATTCAAAAAGCTTTATTGCTTTTTGAATTGCAATAAAGCTTTTTTTGTAAAATCAGATAGGACTAATTTGCCTGAAATGGCTGCTCTTTCTAATAACAAAGTGTCCCAGTTTTCTGTTTTTTCCCATAAAACTTTTTTCATTTCAGATAAAGCTTCAGGGTTATAGCTAGAAAGTGTTTTAGTGTAAGTGTTTAAGTTTAAATCTAATTCGTCAATAGTAGGATAGATTTTAGCAAAAAGACCTTTTTCTAATGCCCATGTAGCTTGTTTCCATGCTGTAGGCTCTAAAGTCATTTCAGACATGGCTGTTTTTCCTATTTTTCTGGTTACAGCAGGTTCAATTACAAAAGGACCAATACCAATAGCTAACTCTGATAGTTTGATATCTGCGGAATGAGTTCCAAATACATAGTCGCAAGCAGCCAAAAGTCCTACACCACCACCAACAGCTTTTCCGTGTGCTCTTCCAATAATAAGTTTTGGGCATTTTCGCATAGCATTTATGACATTTGCAAAACCAGAGAAAAACAAACTTCCTTCTGTAAGATTTGACACGGCCAATAATTCATCAAAAGATGCACCAGCACAAAAGGCTCCTGTTCCTTCGCTTTTTAATATAATTATTGAAATTTTGTTAGAGTTTCCTAAGCTTTTGAATTCATCTGAAAGTTTTTTTAGAAGGGAACTAGGGAAGGAGTTTCCTGCTGGATGAAAGAAAGAAATAGTAGCAATATTGTTTTTTATCTCGGTGTTTATTGTTCCTTCCATGATTAACGTTTTAAACTAAAATGTGATTTAAATTCTTTATTTGTGCCATTTTCTACGTATTCTAATTTGAACCAATAATCAGTAGATGGTAAGTTTTGTCCATTAAATGTCCCATCCCATCCATTACCATAAGGGTTAATTTGTTTAATTAGTTTACCATATCTGTCAAAAATATAAATTTTTGGTTCAAATGTTTCAGGTAGATTTGAAATATTCCAAAAATCATTATATCCATCTCCATTTGGTGTGAAAAAATTAGGATAGGTTATTGCATACAAAGAACTCGATGATAATATACCACAGCCTTGAATATCTCTTACATATACAATGTAACTTCCATTTGGAATATCTGTAAAAATAGGGCTTGTTTGCCATTCTATTTGATCTAAACTATATTCATAAATTCCAAAACCACCAGAAGCGAATGTTTCTATAGTTGAAAGACCTGTTGAAAGAATAGGGTTTATTATATTCGCTTCAAATTGGGTAGGTTCTGAAGAAATGATAACTTGAATGGTATCTGAATTCTGACAACCCGTAGTATTATTTGTAACAATTACTGAATAGGTTCCTGCTTGAGTAATATTGAATAAATGATTTTCGTTTCCTAAGTTATCTGTATTTGGATTTGAAGGATTCCAAGTGTATGAATAACTTCCATTTGTTGTAGGTGTTGCATCTACAATATGAGAGCCTAAGCCAGTGATTGGATCTACACACAATACAAAGCTTGAGCCTAAATCAACATCAGGAACTGGAATTACATTTAAAGTTAAATATGGTCCTAATCCAAAACAGGCATTATTTAAATTACTATCTAATCTTACCCATATTGTTTGAGTATTAACTGTGTTATTTCTGTAATTACTTATGTTTGTTATTTGATTTTCTTCAGCTAAAGCATCTGTTTCATTCTCATAAAATGTAACAACTAGATTTGGTCGTTGATTTGTAGGGAATAAATTTTTAAAATAATCGATTACATTTATTGAACCATTAGCATTATTGAAATTAAAATAATCAAATCCATCATTTTCAGGGTCATTGGTGTTTATGTAATTATCACATTCATATATTTCTAGATGATCATTTGAAGTAAGAGTTGTAGCAGAAACAACTAAGTTTACTTTTGCTGTTCTAAAACAGCCTTTAGTGGTTTCTATTCTAGCCCAAACGGTATTACCATTAGAAGCTGTGTAACTTGTTTCGTTGGTTATTAAAGCAGTGTTATTGACTGCTCCAGATTGTGATAAATGATAGCTAAAAAATAAATTTGTGTCTGTTGATATAATGCTATTTGCTTCAGTTAAATTAAAATCGGTAATGGCATCATTGTTTGTGTCGCATTGACTTAATGTTACTTCATTTGATATTACAGGTAATGGATTTACAATTAGATTAAATGAAGAAACGATGTAACATCCATTTGGATTTGTCAATCTGAAATAGATAGTTTTACCTGTTGTTGCTCTTATTGATGTTATATTATTTAGCGCTTCATTTTCAGCATCTATTTCATTTTCATAGTATTTGACAGTTAATCCAGTTGCATTATTTGTTATTTGGTTGTCTTTGTCTGTTAGAGTAAATAAAGATTCTCCGCTTGTGTCTCCATCTATAGTATCATCACACGTTTCAATGTTGGTAATAGTATTTGTTAATTGTAGTGAGCTATATATATCTACATTAACTGTTGCAGAAACAGCTTCGCAAGCTGAAGTTGCAGGGATTGTGTATACATAATCTCCTGCTGGATCTATACTAGGATTTATAATCCCGTTTGCTCTAGGTAATCCATTTAACGTCCAATTCCCAGAAGCATTTGTTGTGCCGAGAAGTGCAAATAAATCAAACGGACTTTCAGATGCGCAAAATGTTTTTGTAGTGTTGTTTCCTGCAAATGGAGCTATTTGAATCTCTGTAACTGAAATAGTTATAGGAAAAATTCTAGTGTCTCCATTACAAGTTTTAGTGAAAGTATATACATAGTTGCCAATAGGATCTGTTAAAGGATCAAAAAGTCCGTTATTGGGAATTCTTGGAATACTATTATATGACCATGTTCCTCCTGTATCAGGGTTTCCAGGAATTCTATCAAACAAATCGACAGTTGCATTACTGCATATTATTGTTTCACTATCTCTAGGTAAGCTACCAAAACCAGAAAAATAACCGCCATATCCAGAATTTCCACTTGCTCCAAATACACCTACTGCTAATGCTCCAGTTGATTCAATTTTCACATTTCCTGTTAAATTAGGGATTTTATATGTAACCCAATTTGGGTTACCTAAAACAGGAATAGGTGTCGCGGTGCTAACAATATCATTAATTGTTATAATTGATCCTGTTTCAGTAGCAATTATAATATTTCCATTAAAGTTATCAACAGGGCCAATTCTTTCAATATCTGGAATTAAATCTACACTTTTTTGCCAAAAGCAATTTAAAGGTGGGATAAAATAAAACCCACTTGTAGCGTCACTTATACTACCTGCTACAATTTGATAAAGAAAAATAGGTTTACTACTATTGATGTACATGTTTCTGTTTGAATTTGTACCTTGAAAATTACTTGATGGGATTAGATAATAGTCACCAGCATTTAAAATTGCAATAGGGAAAGGGAGATTGTTAACAAAAACTTCTGTATTATCTTCGTGAGCAATGACTAGAGGTTGTTCAGAATCATTACTGCCATTCCCTCTCATTATTACATATTCAGTTCCTACCTGTTCTAAAGGAACAATTTGATCTAAATTGAAATCTTGACCATCTTGTTGTGCTAACATTCCTCCTGCCAGATTTCCTGTGTTAACAATTATTGGTTTGTCAGAAGTAAGTAAGGCCCCTATAAAGCCATTTAGATTAGCTTGAGATATAGAATATCCAGATATAACAACACTTTCTCCCTTATTTAAATTAAAACTTTGATTAGGCGTAACTAATGTGTTGTTTCCATTAATAAATAGAATGTTTGGGTCGTAATCAGACAAAGAAACAGAAGTGTTATCTTCGGTTGCCATAAAGCTAGATACAAAATTTCTAATTCCTCCAAAATCCGTTTGAGGTAAACTTCCTAATCTAAATATTTTTCCAGCTCCGGTTAACCCTTTAGAAGATAAAAATTCTGCATGATTTGTCGATCGAACTCTAAAACTAACATAGAAGTCATAAATCCCTTCTAATATTAATCCTTTAGAACTGACAGATCCAACCTCTGATTTATCTAGAAACATTATTGAAGGTTGACTATTACCAATTAATACTCTTATGGGATTCCCTTGAGAAATTGTAAATGGAGATCCGTTAATTGGGATTCCAACACCATCAGTTATTGTAACCAGAAAAGGGGTCGGTTCTGGTGTTGACAAGTACACATAATGGTCTTGTATTAAATTCGTGTCTTGATCTTCATTAGCATGTAAAGGAGGTAACCAATGCTTATTACTAAGCTGAGAATATGAGATAAAATTAGTTAATAGAATAGTTAGCAGTAGTAATTTTTTCATTTGAATTGGGATCAAAAATTAAATTTCGTAAAGTTAACAACTTTAAGATATTATTTTTAGTAAAAATGTTAAAAGTAAGCTCTTAATTGAATGTTTCCATTGTGTATTGTGTTGCTTTTTTCAGATTTTCTTCCTTGATAGTTAATATTAATGTCTAAATATTGTGTAATGTTTTTTTGAAGAAATAATCGCCAAACACTATTTTTTCCAGCTTGTAATCCTTGTAGCATTTGAAAAGCAACTGGAGATAATGGATTTCCAGAAAAATTGTTGTTATAAAGAGAGAATTCTCCTGTCATAGTAAATCCTTTTTCGCTATTGAAAGAAAAAGATGTTCCCATTTGCTTTTGGTTTAATATTTCTAATGCATTTATAGTATTTTCTTGATTTTTATATTCAAAAAAGAGATCTAAACTTGCGTTTTTTGAAAATAGATAAGATAACTTTGGATTAAGACTGAGGCTGTTGATATTGAAATTTCTACTGTTATAATTTTCAGATTTACTTTTTGAATTACCTGTGTTTGAATTACATTGAATTAACCAACTTTTATTTACTAAGTGGGCATATTGAATTTGGTGTGAATAAATTTTATTTTCTTGTGAACCAATATTTAATAATGTTTTAATTTGATTGTTTAAATAAGTATAAGTAATAGAATGTTTTTGTTTACCTCTATTGTAAAATAAGCTATTTCTGAAATTATTATTTAACCCAACAATATTTTCGTTTTTAGAAAAAGGATTTAGATCAAAACTACTTTCGTTTCGAGTAATTTTTCTTTCTACTAAAAAAGAAGTTTGATTATAGAAATGAGAAAGCATTTTTTTATAACCAGATTCATTCTGCCAAACGGAACCATTAAAATTTAATGATTGCGAAAATTTGTTTTGATGTGTTCTTACGAAAATTTGATTAGGCAAAAACACTCTTACATATTTTGCTTGGTCAGGAAAGGGTGCAATTTCAAATTCTTGTAATTCTTGAATATTATTGTTGTTGTAGTCATTCCAAGTATAAACACCTTGTCCAGGTTCTACTTCTAAATAGGTAAATTCTTGTTGGGCAATTGTTCCAGAAGTCGTTTCGTAACTAGATGAGCTTTGTAGTAAATTGTTAAAGAAAGAATCGTTGTATAGAATTCTAGAATTTAATGAAGGCTCGTTTTTTCTAGATTGATCATCATATTTTAAGTTTCTATAATTTAGAAAAAGACTTAAATTGCTTTTATCGGTTTTAATTAATTGCGACTTTAAATAGTAAGAGTCAGATTGATTCACTCTTTTTAATATTCCATTTTGAATGCTATCGTTAGTTCTGTTTAGATAACCCAATTCTATATAAACTTTTGTAGAGTCTCCTCTGCCAATAAAAGTTCCATATTCTGTAAATTGTTGACTTAAATTGCTTAATTCATTTGTTAAGATTGTTTTCTCTTTATTGCTTTCATATCTAAATGAACCACCAATCCAGTTTTTATGGAAATGATGCTTAATAAGAGATTGATTTCGGATAAAATTAGAGTTGGAAAGTTTACTTGAACTATTTAAAGCGCTAAAATCGGTATTTACTCTTGTTTTATTAAATTTTAAGTTTGATTGAATAATGTGTCTTGTGCCTGAAAAATTATCCGAAAAATCTAATTTTTCAAGTTGATATTTAGCAGTTCCATTTTTCTTTAAATCTAGGTTTAACCCGCTAATTAATAAGGTTTGATTTCCTAATGGAGTAGTTAAATTCCAATCTCTGTTAAATTCAATATTATATAGACGTTCTATTGTTTTAAAATCTTTGTTGACTAATTGAAAATTAGCAAAAGCATTAAGATTATATTTTCCTGTGAATATTCTTTGTGCTGCATTTATTTTTCCTGCAACACCTTGATTGTTATTGTCATTAATTGAAGAATAAAGATTTTTATCATTATTACTTACTGCTATTTCAAAGTCTATATTTGTTTTTTCAGAAGGATTATATGCTCCTAAAACAGTTGCAATCTGAATTTTTGTTGGAGCAACTAAAGTAATTATGGGTTCAAAACTTCCTTGTGGAATTCCAGATATTGGAGTAACATATTCGTATATTTTTCCAATAGCGTTATTGTTAATCAAAATGTAATTTCCTGAATTTTGACCTACAAATGAAAAGCGAACATTGTATAATTCATCTTCTGGATTATTGGAATACTCAAAAATTTCGGTTGTTCCAAAAAGGATTTTTTTATATAAAATTTTATTTTCGGAGAAAGAATCTGCATAAGCTGAAGGAGCTGTCATTAAATTTTGATTATCACCTGCTTCTTTTAAAATAGCAATTTGGTCTTCGGATAAATTTTGTTGTAAAGGTTGGTTTTTTACATCATTTTCAGAATAAATATAACCGCCTATTTTAAATTTTTCTTGTTCGTGCATTACACCCGAATAAGCTAAAAAACGAGTAAAATTTCTATCTGTAAATTGATATTCTATGTTGATTCTCATTTCTGAAGTAATAGGGAAAAGGGATGTGAAAATAATTTCTCCTGCATTGTAATCAATAACGTAATCTTTGTTTTCTCCGCGTTCTAAAAGAATACCATTTACATAAACACTTTCAGATCCTGAAATGACTAAAACAAAGAGTTCTCCATTATTTCCTTTTAATTTATAAGGACCTTGATTTCCTTCTTGTCCTGTAAAAGTGCTTCGTGCATATTGTCCACGAACTAAAGCTGCGGAACCAAAAATAGATGTCTTTTTTTCAGGTGTACCAAGTGTAAATTGAGCGGAAAGACCTTGTACTTTTTTATTAAAATTGAGAAATTGAGAAGTTCTGTTTTCTAAGAATAAATCACCAGCTCTAATGTTCCAATTGTCAGAGAATAATTCAATGAAGATTTGATCAAATTCATCCAGTTTTTGAGAGTAACCACCTTCTTGAAGTGGAATGTTGCTATCTTGAATGGAAGCGCGTAAACTGACTTTATCAGAAATTTTCCCAGTTATTTGTAAATCTAAATTAGAATTGACAACTGTATTCTGATTGTTTCCAATAGTTATTCCGCGAGAAATGCTTCCAGACGTATTTAATCCATCAAATGGCTTAAAAGGTTGTCTGTCAATTTCTTTTATGGTGTATAGTTGTCCTGCTTCATTTGGAACTATTTTTGAATCATCATAGATAGAATATTCTTTTGTAATGAACTCTGGAAATTTTAAATATTTTATTTCTAAAGTGTCGGTAGAAGTAAAATTTTCATTAAATACAAGTGTTGCTTTTTGAAAATTTACTTTATAAAAAGTAGAATCTATAGCTATTCCTTTTTTGTCTAAAATCTTAAAAAAGGATTTATTAATACTGACTTTCTCAATTGAAATAGTATCCCTTGATGCAATAATTTTTTTAGATTTATATGGTGTTTGTATTTCCTGAGCAAAAGTGCTTGAAAATATAAATAGAAAAAACCATAAAATCCATTTCCGTATCATAAATACTATAACTCATATTTTTCAAAAGTAGTACTTATTGTTGGAAAGTTTTGATTCTATATTTAATTTCTGTTATTGTTATAATGAAAAAACACAGTCTCTTATTTTAAATATTTAAAATAAGAGACTGTGTTTTTAAGAGTATTTTAAAAAAATAAGATATTATTCTTTAGCTACTATTTGTAATGTTTCTCTTGAAATTTGTTTTAATAAAACAGTTTTGTTTGTTTCAACTATTTGAGCTGCATCTTCATTAAAATGCCTGATGGTGTAAAGTGATACATTTTCGTTGAAAGTGATTTTGAACTTTTTAGCTAATATACTTTTTACATCATTAAAATTATTGAATTTATCTTCTATACAAACAGAAAAACTAATAGCAGAGTTCTGAATTAGGTTTACCTTCAATTTATGTTGATGAAAAAGCGCAAAAATCTCACTAATATGTTCTTCCATTATAAATGAGAAATCTAAAGATGAAAGCGAAAGTAAAAGTTGGTTTTTCTTGATAATATAACAAGGTAAATGTGGTTCTAAATCGGAACCTTTTGAAACACTTGTTCCTGGTAAAAGCGGATTTATAAATGATTTTACAAATAAAGGAATTTCTTTTTGTTGTAATGGTTGTAATGTTTTAGGGTGAATTACACTAGCACCATAAAAAGCTAATTCTATTGCTTCTCTATATGATATTTGGTTTAATAATACAGCATTTTCAAAATAGCGTGGATCAGCATTTAATACACCAGGAACATCTTTCCAAATCGTTACACTATCTGCGCCTAGACAGTAAGCAAAAATAGCGGCAGTATAATCAGAACCTTCACGGCCTAATGTAGTAGTGAAATTATTTGGATCGGATCCTAGAAAACCTTGCGTAATATATAATGTTCCTTTTTCTATTTTTTTTGTAATTAATACTTGAGTTTGTTCCCAATTAACATTAGCGTCTCTGTAATTAGTGTCTGTTTTAATAAAATTACGAACATCAAGCCAAGTATTGCTTAATCCTTTATAGTTAAAATAATAGCTTACAATTGTGGTAGATATGATTTCACCATAACTTACAACTTGATCGTATACGAAATTATAATTTGGAGATTTATTGCTTCTTAAAAAATATTCTAAATCATCAAAATGGGCATTCACGGCGAAAAATACTTCATGATCTTCGTCTTCGAATAAATCTAATAAAATTTGATTGTGGTATTTCCTTACTTCTTGAACAGATGCATTTAATTCATTTGACTTTTCAATATAATTTTTAATTACAACCTCAAGTGCATTAGTTGTTTTTCCCATAGCAGAGACAATAACTAATGTGTTTTCATAACCTACTTGTTCTAAAACTGAAGTTACATTTTTTACGCCATTTGCATCTTTTACCGATGCACCACCAAATTTAAAAATTTTCATTCTTAAGAGTATTAAGATTTTAGTATTATACTTTATTTTAAAAAATCAGTTATTCCTTTTTCGTCCATTTGCACTACTTTCCAGTTATCTAAAACTTTTGCTCCGCTTTTTTTATAGAAATCAATTGCATTAGTGTTCCAGTCTAAAACATTCCATTCTATTCGTCTAACATTGTCTTTTTTTCCTTGTTTTATAATTTCTGAATATAAAGCAAATCCTGCTCCAGTGCCTCTTTTGTTCGCTTTTACTACTAAATCTTCTAAATGTATTGTTTTTCCTTTCCAAGTAGAGTATCTATAATAATATAATGCAATCCCAATAATTTCATTATCTACTTCTGCAACAAAAGTTTTGAATAAAGGATTTTCTGAAAAGCCATCTCTTTCTAAATCTTTGACAGAAATAACTACAGCATCGGGTTCTTTTTCAAAATCGGCTAATTCTTGAATGAGTTCTAGTACGCTAGCCATATCTTCCTTTTTTCCTTGTCTTATAATCATGAGTCTTAATTTAGAATGAAAACAGTGCAAAAATAAGATTAAGAAAAACATAATGAGAAATTATTTATTCATTTCACAAAAAAACCGATATTTGTGCGATAAACACAACTACATCTTATTCGTAATGGAAGAAAGAAATACAACCCTTGGAGAATTTATTATTGAGAATCAAGAATCTTTTCAATATTCAACAGGAGAATTATCAAGAATTATTAATTCAATTCGCTTAGCTGCTAAAGTAGTAAACTATAAAGTTAACAAGGCTGGTCTTGTTGATATAGTTGGAGCTGCGGGCGAACAAAATATTCAAGGAGAAGATCAGCAAAAATTAGATGTTTTTGCCAATGATACTTTTATACAAACATTAATAAATAGAGAAATCGTTTGTGGAATTGCATCTGAAGAGAATGACGATTTTATTACAGTAGCAGGAGGAGATAAAAGCCATAATAATAAATATGTTGTTTTAATGGATCCATTAGATGGTTCGTCTAATATTGATGTTAATGTTTCTGTAGGAACCATTTTTTCAGTGTTTAGAAGAATCACTCCAGTAGGAACTCCTGTGCAATTAGAAGATTTTCTACAACCAGGTGTTAATCAAGTAGCAGCAGGATATGTTATTTATGGAACTTCTACAATGATTGTTTATACTACAGGACACGGTGTTAATGGATTTACTTTAAATCCTGCTATAGGAACATTCTATTTGTCACATCCTAATATGCAATTTTCACCAGATGGAAAAATTTATTCAATTAATGAAGGAAATTATATTCATTTCCCTCAAGGGGTAAAAAATTATTTGAAATATTGTCAGATGGAAGAAGGAGATAGACCTTATACTTCTAGATATATTGGAAGTTTAGTGTCTGATTTTCATAGAAATATGATAAAAGGAGGGATTTATATCTACCCTACAAGTTCAAAAGCACCTAATGGTAAATTGCGTTTGTTGTATGAGTGTAATCCAATGGCATTTTTGGCGGAGCAAGCAGGAGGAAAAGCATCAGATGGATATAATAGAATAATGGAAATAAAGCCTACAGAATTACACCAAAGAGTTCCTTTTTTCTGTGGTAGTAAAAATATGGTTGCGAAAGCAGAAGAATTTATGAAAAATGTATAAATAAAAAAGCTCCAAAATTTTGGAGCTTTTTTGTTCTTATTTGTTCATGTGCTGCATTTCGTAAATAAAAGTATCTAAATCTACGTTTAATACTAACAATGATAGTGCTTTGTCAACAATATAATTTACATTGCTTGGTGTAAATCCTAAAGCTAATGCAAAACGAGTTAAAATTTGTTTTTGTTTTGGTCCTAAAACATGGTCGGCATAAACCATACGTGCTAAATCATATAAACGTTCAAGTCTTTGTATATGAAGAACAGGAGGATTGATTGGGTATTTTGAAGGATTCTCTAAAATTTCTTCATATTCTGCTCTGGAAATCTCTAGTCTAATAGCTAATTTGTCTAAGAATTCTTTTTCTTCAGATGTTAGAGCTCCGTCTGAAAGCGCAACTCTTACAATTGCAGAAAAATGACCTTTATTTCTATTTTTAAATTCGTTATCAAATAAATCTGAAAATGACATAATATTTGTTTTAAGTTGTGCAAAATTACACATTATTTTATTTTTAGCATATCCAAAAAATTAAATTTTATGATTTAACAATTAAAACATTAAAAATAAATGGTAAGTTGTTTGTAAAGCAATTCTATTTTTATAAAATAAATTGTAAGTTTGGGTTCCCCAAAAAAATAATAGTTATGTCTCAATTTTGGTTATATTTCAAAGTAGGTCTCAATCATGTTTTAGATATTCATGCTTATGACCATGTTATGTTTTTAATTGCTTTAATGGTGCCTTACGCTTTTAAAGATTGGAAACGTGTTTTTTTATTAGTTACCTTATTTACAGTCGGGCATACATTGTCTTTGCTTTTGTCAGTATATGGAGTAGTGTATATTAAACCGACATTAGTCGAGTTTTTAATTCCAATAACAATATTTGTTACAGCATTATTTCATCTATTTACTGCTGGTAAATCTTCTAAAAGTGAAAGTATATCTTTTGTAGCAATAATTACATTATTCTTCGGAATTATACATGGATTAGGTTTTTCAAATTATTTTAAGACTATCCTTCCAGGAAAAGCATCGGATAAATTACTACCTTTATTAGAATTTGCTTTAGGAATTGAAACAGCTCAAATAATAGTAGTTTTTATAGTGTTAATATTGGCATATATTGTGCAAACTTTCTTTAGATTCTCTAAAAGAGATTGGGCATTAGTAATGTCTGCTTTTATAATTGGAGTAGTTTTACCAATGATAATAGAAAGTGAAATTTGGAGTTAATATGAAACAAAAAAAAAACAAATATGATAAAGCCTATTTGCGAATAGCAAAAGAATGGGGACAACTATCATATTGTAAAAGAAAGCAAGTTGGCGCAATTATTGTAAAAGATAGGATGATTATTTCTGACGGATATAATGGTACTCCAACAGGATTTGAAAATTGTTGTGAAGATGAAAGCGGAACTACAAAATGGTATGTGCTTCATGCAGAAGCGAATGCAATACTAAAAGTGGCTCGGTCAACACAATCATGTGAAAATGCAACATTATATATAACACTCTCTCCGTGTAAAGATTGTAGTAAATTAATACATCAATCAGGAATAAAAAGAGTAGTGTATCATGAAGAATATAAAGACACTTCGGGTGTGGATTTTTTAAAAAAAGCAGGTGTTGAAGTAGAATTATTAGAAGACCTTAGTTAAGTGAAAAAAATGAGTAAAATATATTTTCCTATTATTATTGCAATGGCTGTTGCGATAGGATTGTTATTGGGAAGTAAATTAAACTCATCTAATCAGAATAATTTTTTAAGTAAAAGTTCTAAAAGAAATAAACTTAATAAATTAATCGATTTTATTGAGAGAGAGTATGTAGACGAGATTAATACAGATTCAATAGTCGATTTAACAGTAAACGGTATTCTTGAAAATTTAGATCCGCATTCTGTTTATATAAGTAGAAATGAGCTACAAGCAGTAACAGAAAGCATGAAAGGCGATTTTGTAGGAATTGGAGTCAATTTTTATATGTACAAAGACACCGTTGCTATTATAAAAACCATAAAGAATGGGCCTTCTGAAAAAGCAGGAATAAAAGCAGGAGATAGATTGTTATTTGCAGATAATCATCAGTTATTTAATAAAAAACTTCAAAATGACAGTTTGTTTTCTAGATTAAAAGGAGAGAGAGGTTCTACAGTTGTAATTACACTTTATAGAAAAGAAACAAATCAAAAATTAAAAATTAAAGTAAAAAGAGATGTTATTCCGATAAAAAGTGTAGACGTCGCTTTAAAGGTTTCTGGTGATGTTGGTTATATTAAAATCAACAGATTTGCAGAAACAACTTATGATGAGTTTCATGAAGGATTAATGGCTCTTAAAAAGCAAGGAATTAAGAAAATAATTATTGATGTAAGAGATAATGGAGGAGGATATCTTGAAGTAGCTGTTCAAATAGCGGATGAATTGTTAAAAGATAAAGAATTAGTTGTTAAAACAATAAACAAAAAAGGAAGAGAAGATAAAACATTTGCTACTGAAAAAGGATACTTTGAAAAAGGAGAAGTGTTTGTTTTAATTAATGAAAATAGTGCTTCAGCAAGTGAAATTTTAGCTGGAGCAATTCAAGATAATGATAGAGGAATTGTTGTGGGACGTAGATCTTTTGGAAAAGGATTAGTTCAGAGAGAAATGCCTCTTGGAGATGGTTCTGCTGTGCGTTTAACAGTTGCTCGTTATTACACTCCTTCAGGACGTTCTATTCAAAAACCATACGATGACAAAGCAGAAGGCTATTTTAATGAATTTGAAAAACGTTTTCAAAGTGGAGAACTTTATGAGGCAGATAGTATTAAAGTAGCAGATAGTTTAAAATTTAAAACTAAAAAAGGAAGAATTGTTTATGGTGGTGGCGGAATAACACCAGATGTTTTTGTACCCTTTCAGGCAAAACATGGAGAAGAAGCAACATTCATGATAATGAGATCAGGAATTGTTAGTTATTTTGTTTTTGAGCAATTAGACAGGGATAGAAAATTCTTTAATTCTCTGACTAAAGAAGAACTCCAAAAAGAAGTAACGGATACAGATAAATATTTAAATGCGTTTAAAAAATATGTTTCCGATAGTGGAATACTAATTAATTATAGCCAAAAAGAGAAAATTTTAAAATACCTATATGCAGAATTTGTAAGGCAAGTTTTTGATGAAAATAGTTATTATGAAATTATTCTTTCTGAAGATGCTATGATTAAAAAAGTTTTGGAAATAGAATCTGAAAAAATAGAATAAACTATTTTCCTAATGCATCATGAACCTGTGCGTGATTTCCATTATTCCATAAAGTTAAAATGTCACCAGCTACACTTGCACCACTTCCAGAAGCAATAGCTAACTGGCTTCTTTGTCCAGCTAAAGTGCCACAAACGTAAATCCCTTCTGTTACGAAATGATCATCATTCTTTAGTTGAATTCTATTTTTTTCTGGAGCTGCTTTTTTATGCGAAATAACATATTTTTCTAGTCCTTCAATTATGAAAGGGCTTCCTGAGCCAATTCCAATAACAATAATTTTTGAATTATAAGTTTTTGAATTAGTTGTTATTTGGAAATTTCCAGCTTCACCTGAAATTTTTAAGACTTTTTCATTTAAAATTTGTTCAACATGTGGGTAAACTGTTGTTAGGTGATCTAAACTTTCTGTTAATAATTCAGAACCTAGTTTTCCAACAGGAATTCCATAAACATTATTAAAAACCGCATTTTGTAATGAGGAAGTTTTTTGATGAGCAATTACTCCTATTTTTTTATCAGAAGCAAAAGGTTTATTGGAAGCAGAACCTAAAAGTAAAGCACAGGAAACGCCAGAAACACCGCCACCAATTATTAAAACGTCATACATGAAATGTGATTTTTAAGAAAAAAAGATTTAATGATTTTTTGTTTTGTTTTCTATCTTTTTAGAAATTAAATAGATTAACATTAAAATAATAGCACAGAAACCAGATACAATTCCAATTAACGCTACAGAACTATTTCCTTCAAATGGGCTATTAAAATTAACTTTTGTAAGATTGAAAGCAATAAGTATTACTGCTAAAACAATTACGATGATGCTGAATATTTTCATGTTTAATAAATTTATTGTTAAGTAAATAACCCTTTTACATTCGCAGCAAATAATTTAACTGCAATAGCTAATAAGATTACACCAAAAATCTTTCGAATAATGCCTAATCCATTTTGACCTAACGACTTTTCAATTTTGCCAGATAATTTTAAAACACAATACACAACAATTACATTTATAATAATTGCAATAATAATGTTTATCTTTTCATATTCTGCTCTTAGCGACAATATAGTAGTCATTGTTCCTGCTCCAGCAATTAAAGGAAAAGCAATCGGTACTATTGAGGCGGTTGTAGGATTGTCTTCTTTATATAATCGTATTCCTAAAATCATTTCTAATGCTAAAAAGAATAAAACAAAAGCTCCTGCAACAGCAAAAGAATTTGCGTCAATTCCAATTAGTTTTAAAATTTCTTCACCTACAAAAAGAAAAGCAATCATTATAATTGCAGCAACTATTGTAGCTTTTTCAGATTGAATATGTCCAACTTTACTTCGTAAGTCAACTATAATTGGAATACTTCCTATTATGTCAATTACGGCAAATAAAATCATGCTTATAGTAAAAATTTCTTTCCAGTCAAAGGTCATGTTTCTCTTAGTTTTTGCAAAGATAGAGAATATGTATGAGAAAAATATATGGATATTTCCAATAATGGTATTATTCTTGTTTCAATATAAAATCTAAATTCAAAAGTGTACCTTTGCAACTTTAATAATATTATTATGTTTCAGCTTAATAAAACAATTGTTTCGGAAGAAATCTTAGAAAAAGAATTTGTATGCAACCTTTCTGCTTGTAAAGGAGCTTGTTGTATTGATGGAGATGCAGGTGCTCCATTAGATAAAAGTGAAACAGAGATATTAAAAGAAATTTATCCAAAGGTAAAGCCTTTTTTACGCCCAGAAGGAATTGAAGCCATTGAAGCACAAGGTGCATTTATAACTACTGAAGATGGGGAGTTTGAAACAACTTTGATCGAAGGTAAAGATTGTGCTTATGTTATTTTTGATGGGAAAACAGCTCTTTGTGGAATTGAACAAGCATATAATCAAGGGTTGATAGACTGGAAAAAACCAGTTTCTTGTCATTTATATCCTATTCGTGTAAAGGAATATTCAGACTTTGCAGCCGTAAATTATCATAAATGGCACATTTGTTCAGATGCATGTTCTTTAGGTAAGGAATTAGAAGTTCCAATATATAAATTTGTTAAAGAAGCTTTAGTGAGAAAATTTGGGCAACAATGGTATGACGAATTAGAAAAAGTGGCTTTAGATTTGAAAAAATAAGGCTTGTTTTTTTTATAAAAAAAACCTCTTAGCAAATGTGTTTACTGCTGTTAACGTCTATTTGTTAATGATTTTTTAAAAATATAATAAATTGATTGTCAATTAATTATGAAATTATTTTTGAGTAAGAAAAATTTTACTCGTTGTTAAAAACTTACTCTAATTGTGAATAAGTTTGACTTTTATTTTCCATTACAAATTGCAAACTTTGTAGTCCCAAGTTAAAGTAATAAATCTAAAAATTAAATCCGTTTAAATCAAACAACTATGTCGGTAGTCGAACCAATTTTACAAGAAAACAAAGACCGTTTTGTTATTTTTCCAATAAAACACCATGATATTTGGGAATGGTATAAGAAAATGGAGGCTAGTTTTTGGACTGCTGAAGAAATTGATTTACATCAAGATATCACAGACTGGAATACTAAATTAAATGATGATGAAAAGTATTTCATTAAACACATTCTAGCTTTTTTTGCAGCTTCTGATGGAATTGTTAATGAAAATTTAGCAGAAAATTTTGTTAATGAAGTGCAATATGCGGAAGCAAAATTTTTCTATGGCTTTCAAATTATGATGGAGAACATTCATAGTGAAACATATTCATTATTAATTGATACTTATGTTAAAGATGAAGTAGAAAAAGATAAATTGTTTCATGCAATAGATGTGTTTCCTGCAATTAAGAAAAAAGCAGAATGGGCTTTAAAATGGATTGAGTCAGATTCTTTTGCTGAAAGATTAATTGCATTTGCTGCCGTAGAAGGGATTTTCTTTTCTGGAGCATTTTGTTCTATTTTTTGGTTGAAAAAAAGAGGGTTAATGCCTGGATTAACATTTTCAAATGAATTAATTTCTCGTGATGAAGGTGTGCATTGTGATTTTGCCGTGCATTTACATAATCATCATTTAATAAATAAAGTCCCTAAAACTAGAATTAAAGATATTATTGTGGATGCATTAAATATCGAAAGGGAATTTGTTACAGAATCATTGCCAGTTAGCTTAATTGGAATGAATGCAAATTTAATGACTCAATATTTAGAATTTGTTACTGATAGATTACTAGTTGAGTTAGGTTGTGAAAGAGTGTATAATTCTTCAAATCCATTTGATTTTATGGATATGATATCACTTCAAGGAAAAACTAATTTCTTTGAAAAAAGAGTAGCCGAATATCAAAAAGCAGGAGTAATGAATAATGATACGGAATCTGGAAAAATTAGTTTTGACGCAGATTTTTAAAATCAATTTAATTTATTAATTTCTTATTGTTTATTTACGAAACAATAATTTAGAATATCTAGAAACATATCTTTTAGAAAAAACCTTTTTTCTAATGAAGGTGAGTTTATCATTGTTAATATATAGTATAATATATTTTTTAATGATGAAATTCTATTTCCATCAAAACTGGAAAATAAATATAGTTTTGGCAATTAACCATATATAAAAGCTGTAAAATGAATGTAGTAAAAAGAGACGGTAGAAGAGAACCAGTAATGTTTGATAAAATTACTGATAGAATAAGATTTTTATGCTATGAGCTAAATGAACTAGTAGATCCTGTAAAAGTTGCTATGCGTGTAATTGAAGGATTATATGATGGTGTTACAACTTCTGAATTAGATAATTTAGCAGCAGAAACAGCCGCTTCAATGACAATTGCGCATCCAGATTATGCACAATTAGCAGCTCGTATTGCAGTTTCAAATTTACATAAAAATACAACAAAATCTTTCTCTGAAACAATGACAGAGATGTATCATTATGTGAATCCAAGAACAGGTCAAGAAGCACCATTGCTTTCTGATGAAGTGTATAATGTAATCATGGAGAATGCTGAAAAATTAGATTCAACCATTATTTATAATCGCGATTTTAATTATGATTATTTTGGATTTAAAACGTTAGAACGCTCTTATTTATTAAAAATAAATGGTAAAATAGCAGAAAGACCACAGCACATGTTAATGCGTGTTTCTGTTGGAATACATTTAAATGATATTGATTCGGCAATTGAAACGTACGAATTAATGTCGAAGAAATTTTTCACACATGCAACGCCTACATTGTTTAATGCAGGAACGCCAAAACCACAAATGTCATCATGCTTCTTGCTAACTATGCAAGATGATAGTATTGATGGAATTTATGATACGTTAAAACAAACGGCTAAAATATCACAATCTGCCGGAGGAATAGGTTTGTCTATTCACAATGTAAGAGCAACAGGTTCTTATATTCGTGGAACAAATGGTACTTCAAATGGAATTGTACCTATGTTGAGAGTGTTTAATGATACAGCACGTTATGTAGATCAAGGAGGAGGAAAGAGGAAAGGGAGTTTTGCTATTTACATAGAACCATGGCATGCTGATATTTTCGATTTCTTAGATTTGAAGAAAAATCATGGTAAAGAAGAAATGCGTGCAAGAGATTTGTTTTTTGCAATGTGGATGTGTGATTTGTTTATGAAGCGCGTTGAAGAAGACGCAACGTGGACGTTAATGTGTCCAAATGAATGCCCAGGTTTGTATGATGTGTATGGTGAAGAGTTTGAAACAATGTATACAAATTATGAAAAGGAAGGAAAAGGAAGAAAGACAATAAAAGCACGTGAGCTTTGGGAAAAAATATTAGAATCGCAAATTGAAACAGGAACACCTTATATGCTGTATAAAGATGCAGCAAATAGAAAATCAAATCAAAAAAATTTAGGAACTATTCGTTCGTCAAATTTATGTACTGAAATCTTAGAATATACTTCTGAAGATGAAATAGCAGTATGTAATTTAGCTTCTATTTCATTACCAATGTTTATTGAGAATGGGGAATTTAACCATCAATTTTTATTTGATGTAACGAAAAGAATTACACGTAACTTAAATAAAGTAATTGATAGAAATTATTATCCTGTAAAAGAAGCTGAAAATTCAAATTTACGTCACAGACCAGTTGGTTTAGGAGTTCAAGGTTTGGCAGATGCTTTTATCTTATTAAGAATGCCATTTACAAGTGATGAAGCAAAAAAATTAAATCAAGAAATCTTCGAAACAATTTATTTTGCTGCGGTTACAGCTTCAATGGAACTAGCTATAGAAGAAGGACCGTATTCTACTTTTGAAGGATCTCCAATTTCAAAAGGAGAGTTTCAGTACAATATGTGGGGTTTAAAAGACGAAGATTTATCAGGAAGATGGGATTGGGCTTCTTTACGAAAAGAAGTAATGGAAAAAGGAGTTCGTAATTCGTTATTATTAGCACCAATGCCAACTGCATCTACATCGCAAATATTAGGAAATAACGAGGCATTTGAGCCATATACATCAAATATATACACGCGAAGAGTGTTATCAGGAGAGTTTATAGTTGTAAATAAACATTTATTACATGATTTAGTTAGTTTAGGATTATGGAATGATAATTTAAAACAAGAAATCATGCGTAATAATGGATCAATTCAAGATATAGATGTTATTCCACAAGATATTAAAGATTTATATAAGACAGTTTGGGAATTGAGTATGAAAGATATTATAGATATGTCTCGTCAAAGAGGATACTTTATAGATCAATCTCAATCTTTAAATTTATTTATGGAAGGAGCAACAATGGCAAAATTAACGTCAATGCATTTTTATGCATGGAAGAGTGGTTTAAAAACAGGAATGTATTATTTAAGAACAAAATCTGCGGTAGATGCAATTAAGTTTACTTTAAATAATGACAAAAAACCAGAACAAGTTCCAGTTGAAGTAAAATCTGAAATGTCAACAGATGAGTTTAAAGCAATGTTAGAACGTTCTAAGAATGCTGAACCAGATGATTGTGAAATGTGTGGTTCTTAATTATAGAGTTAAGAATAAAGATAATAGAGTAAAGAAAACAGCCATCAACACATGGCTGTTTTCTTTTATAATAAAAGTTGCATTACAATTCGTACCTTTGTCAAAAAATAAAACGCCATGTCTAAAGAAAGTAAAGGAGTGTATACAGGGATTATTGAACAAGATGAAAAAGGAAATTTCTTTTGTGGAGAATATTTGTTAGACTATAAATACACAATTGCAAAATTTAAAATAGGAGATGAAATAAATATCAAATCAATAATAGAAAATCCTAGTGATATCAACTATGCTCAATATCCAAAAAAATCAAAAGATTTCTTTTTGGCAAATGATAAACCTTAATTTGGAATTGAATATTATTAGAAATAAAAACACAGCCAAACATAAATTAACTTGTTTGGCTGTGTTGTTCATAGTTGTTAAGAAAGAACTTCTTTTTTTATCAATAATCGCATCTCTTTAGCAGCTGCAACCATCTCAATTAAAGCTTTTTTAGTTTCATCCCAATGACGTGTTTTTAAACCGCAATCTGGATTTACCCATAATTGATCAGCAGGAATAACTGCTGCTGCTTTTTCTAATAAATGGGACATTTCTTTACTAGACGGAACACGAGGAGAATGAATATCATATACTCCTGGGCCTATTTCATTGGGGTATTTAAAATTAGAGAAAGCATCTAATAATTCCATTTGTGAACGAGAACATTCTATGGTAATTACATCAGCATCCATATCTGCAATATTTTGAATAATATCATTAAACTCACTATAACACATGTGTGTATGAATTTGTGTGTTATCTTTAATACCACTTGCTGAAATCCTAAAAGCTTTAATTGCCCAATCTAAATAAGTTGCCCAATCTTCTTTTCGTAATGGTAGTCCTTCTCTTATAGCAGGTTCGTCAATTTGAATTATTTTAATACCTGCTTTTTCTAAATCTACTACTTCATCACGGATAGCAAGAGCTATTTGAGTACATGTTGTTGATCTAGGTTGGTCATTACGAACAAATGACCATTGTAAAATAGTCACAGGACCAGTTAACATTCCTTTGACCCATTTAGGAGTTAGTGATTGGGCAAATTTAGCCCATTTAACAGTCATTGGATTCGCACGGGAAACATCACCATAAATAACAGGAGGCTTTACGCATCTGCTTCCGTAGCTTTGAACCCAACCATTTTTAGTGAAAGTAAAACCATCTAGTTGTTCTCCAAAATATTCCACCATGTCATTACGCTCAAATTCACCATGAACTAAAACGTCAATTCCAGACTCTTCTTGGAAACGAATAGTTTCTTCTGTTTCTATTTTAATTAAATTATCATATTCTTGAGCGGTTATTTCTCCTTTTTTAAATTTTGCTCTCCAACTACGAACTTCTGTGGTCTGTGGAAATGAGCCTATCGTAGTGGTCGGAAACAAAGGTAGATTTAATACTTCTATTTGTTTTTGTCTTCTTATTGAGAAAGGGTTTTCTCTTTGAGAGTCTTTTTCGTTAATCTTTCCTACTCTGTTTTTAACAGCTTCATTGTGTATGATTGTGGCTGTTTTACGATTTTGATTAGCTTTATTGTTCTCATTATAATGAGTGTTGTTTGTTGTTTCTAATTCGCCAGATGCAAATTTTTTGAGTAAAACAACTTCATTTATTTTTTGCTTTGCAAAAGCAAGCCATTGTTTGATTTCTGGTGTTAAAGAGGTTTCATTTGTTTCAAGATCTAAGTCACAAGGACAATGTATTAAGGAACAAGAAGGGGCAATTAGTAATCTTTCTTTGCCTAATAAATTGGATGCTTTTTTAATAAGAGATAATGTCTTTTGGAAATCGTTTTTCCAAATATTTCGTCCATCAACAACGCCTAATGAAAGGAAGGTGTTACTAGAAATAAAAGTAGACTTTAAAATATCATCTAATTGTAATGGACAGCGAACCAAGTCTAAATGAAGAGTGTGTACAGGAAGAGAAAGAGCTGTCTCTAAGTTGTCTCCAAAACAATCAAAATAATTAGCTAGGATGATTTTTATATTTGGAAAGCGATTGTTTATTTCTTTGTAAGTATGAATTAAAGCGGCTCTTTCAATATTCGTTAAATTTAACGCTAGAAAAGGTTCATCAAATTGTATCCACTCTACATTTTCATCTTCAAGTTTTTTTAAAATTTCAAAATAAACAGGAAGTAATTTATCTAGGAGATCAATTCTGTGGAATCCTTTTTCTTTTTCCTTTCCAAGAAGTAAATAAGAAACGGGACCAATAAGAACAGGTTTGGTTGTAATTCCTAATTCTTTAGCTTCGATAAATTCACTTATTATTTTTTCAGAGTATAACTTAAATTCTTGATCTTTTGTGAATTCAGGAACAATGTAATGGTAATTTGTGTCAAACCATTTTGTCATTTCCATCGCTTTAACATCTTGATCGTCTTTTTGTGCACCTCTTGCCATAGCAAAATACAAGTCTAACTCGGTGTTTCTTTGTTCAAATTCTGAGTAATGAGCCGGAATAACTCCAAGTGTAAGTGATAAATCAAGAACTTGGTCGTAAAATGAAAAATCATTAGAAGGAATAAGATCTATTCCAGCTTCTGATTGTAATAGCCAATTTTGTTTACGGAGACTTTTTCCAACAGCTATTAGTGCATCAGATGTGATTTTTCCTGACCAATAATTTTCACAGGCTTTTTTTAATTCTCTGTTGTTACCAATTCGCGGGTAACCTAGATTGTTTGTTAGCATTTTTTTTGCTTTTAAAATGAATAAATCAGTTAAAAAAGCTCTTGATGCATTTCAAATGTTTTTTGAAATAAAGGAAATAGATAGAATAAATACATGTATAGGTAAACGCACAACAAAATAGAATATAATTATATTGTCGTGTGAGAATGTATCAATCCAGACTATTGCTTCAAATCGCGAAAGCATTGTCAATTCAATAAAGGCAGGTCTCCTGACTTGTAACATTTTTACCGTCCTTCCCATTTGCAAAGCAAACAGTGGATCTTATTTCAGATAAAAACTTTTTGTGTTACTTACAGTTGCGCGACAGTTCGTGATTTACACACGATTCCCTATTAATCTACAGTTAAGTAAAACCTCTATCGGTTGATGAAGAAATAAATTAAGAACTTAAATTCTGCACAAAA
The DNA here is from genome assembly GCF_023008245.1 of Flavobacterium sediminilitoris. NCBI lineage: Bacteria > Pseudomonadati > Bacteroidota > Flavobacteriia > Flavobacteriales > Flavobacteriaceae > Flavobacterium > Flavobacterium sediminilitoris. The sequence continues at coordinate 806,480 of NZ_CP090145.1, read as the reverse complement.
GTATTATAAAATTAATTAGAAAAATGTTTTTGTTTTTGCGAATTTGTTACTTCTATAACATTTACAAATAATAACACTATTAAAGCTGCTTTAAAAATATATCTATTTCAGTATCTTTGAAACTGAAATATTAAGGTTAAACTTTTATAAGAGTATGATAAAAAAAATGAACTGGGAGCAGTTATTATCTTTAAAACGTCAAGGAGATACAAATAAAAGACTGAGAAAGGAACAAGATGATACGCGTTTAGGATTTGAGGTAGACTATGATAGAATTATTTTTTCATCTGCTTTTAGAAGTTTGCAAGATAAAACACAGGTAATTCCGCTTTCAAAAACTGATTTTGTGCACAATCGTTTGACACATAGTTTGGAAGTTTCTGTAGTAGGACGTTCGATTGGACGTTTAGTTGGAAAACAAGTCATAGAAAAACATCCTTATTTAAAAGAATCGGGTTATCATATGAACGATTTTGGAGCCATTGTAGCTGCTGCTGCTTTGGCTCACGATATTGGAAATCCTCCTTTTGGACATTCTGGAGAAAAAGCTATTGGTGAATATTTTAAAACTGGAAATGGATTGCAATACAAAGACAAGTTAACCGACAAAGAATGGCAAGATTTAATAGATTTTGAAGGAAATGCCAATGGTTTTTCGGTTTTGGCCACTTCTAGAGAAGGTATTGAAGGTTCTTTGCGTATTTCGTATGCTACTTTGGGGGCTTTTATGAAATATCCAAAAGAAAGTTTACCCAAAAAACCAACTTTTAGAATTTGTGATAAAAAATATGGTTTTTTCCAACAAGACAAAGCTTCTTTTAGTGATGTAGCAAAAGAACTAGGTATGATCTCAAATAAAACAGGAAATGATATCGGTTTTGAACGTCATCCCTTAGCGTATTTGGTTGAAGCAGCGGATGATATTTGCTACACTATCATCGATTTTGAAGATGGAATTAATCTTGGACTCATTCAGGAAGAATTTGCATTGGAATACCTAATAAAATTGGTTAAAAATGGAATTGATACTAAAAAATACAACCAATTAACGACTAAAGAAGACCGTATCAGTTATTTAAGGGCTCTGGCAATTGGTAGTTTAATCAGTGATGCTGTAAAAGTTTTTATGGAAAATGAAGAAGCTATTCTAAAAGGGGAATTTCCTTATTCTTTGATGGATAAAAGTCAATATATAGCTCAAATGAATGATATTATTCAAATTAGTGTCAAAAATGTGTATCAATGTAGAGAAGTAGTTCAGAAAGAAGTAGTAGGATATAAAATTATCAATACGTTATTGGATAAATTTTGTACAGCATATCATAATAAAATTGGAGGAAAAGCTTCAAATTATGATACTATTATTCTAAAATTATTGCCAGAACGATTTTTACATCAAAAAGAAAAAGTGTACGATCAATTGTTGCATATTTGTCATTTCGTGTCTCTTTTAACCGATGGAAAGGCTTTAGAAATGTATAATATTATTGAAGGAAATAGAAATTAAATTATCTAGAATTTTAAATAAAAATCTTTAGTTAATTCTATATATTCAGAGGTATATTGATGGCGCGCTGTTTCAATAACAAGTTCGTCTACTAAAGTAGTTTGTTTAATACGAGTAAACGCTATTAAACTTCTTTTGATTTCAGTTGCTGGTGTTCCCTTAACATGAGTGATTTTTAAAGGGTATAATTCAAAGTCGTTTGCCAAAGCTAAAAAACGAGCTTCTTCTTTAAAAGGAATAATAACAGAAAATATTCCGTTTTCTGAAAGTAATAAATCGGCAGCTTCTACTAAATCTTCAAAAGGCATTGCCTCTTCAAAACGAGCTAAATCTCTTTGTGCATTTTCGGTTTTATAATCTTCCGAATAAAAAGGGGGATTTGAAATAATTAAATCATACTCGTCTTCTGGTTCATCCATGAATTCATCTAATCCAGCATGAAAACAAAATAAACGATCGTTCCAAAGTGATTCTTCAAAATTGTCAGTAGCTTGCTCATAAGCATTTTCGTCAATTTCAAGGGCGTCAATTTGTTCTGCATTGCTCCTTTGAGCAAGCATTAAAGATAAAATTCCAGTACCTGTGCCAATATCTAAAATGTTATATGGATTATTTATTATAGGTGTCCAGGCACCTAATAAAACAGCATCAGTTCCTATTTTCATAGCACAACGATCTTGCTCTATTTTAAATTGTTTAAAATTAAAAGTAGTGCTCATTTATAGATATAATAATAGTTTGGAATTGTGTTTTTAGCCTAAATAAAGGTCTACTAGTCCTTCAGGTGTGTTTAAGATAACCTTTTTATTAGCTCTGTCAATTTTGACAATAAAAGCATCAATCATTGGAACTAAAATGTCAATTTCTCCTTTAGTAATTTCAAAAAGAGGTTGGGCATTGCTGTCATTTACTCCTTTCATTTTTCCAATGTTTCCAAGACGAACATCTTCTACATCAAAATCAATGATTTCATGATAATAAAATTTATTGCCTTCTAGTTTTGGTAACATAGAAAGAGGAAGATAAACTTCGCAATTCATAATTGCGTCAGCATCAGCTTCATTTTTTACATCTTCAAATCTAACGCGTAAAAATTTATCTTTGTGAAGTGATCGTTTTTCAATAAAAAAAGGAACCAGTGTTTTGTTTAATTCAACAAAAACTGATTCCAAATTTTGATACAATTCAGGCTCATCTGTGTCTAAATAGAGTAAGACTTCACCTTTAAAGCTAAATTTTCTCGCAATTTTGCCTAAATAGAAACAATCTTTTTTATGCATGATTACGATCTAATATTAAAAATTAAGCTTCAGTTTCTTCATTGTTTTCTTCAACAGCCGGAGCTTCTTCAGTTGTAGCCTCAGCTACTTCTTCAGCTTTTAATGCTTCAGCTTGAGCAGCAATACGTTTTTCGTTTGCTTCTGTTTCAGCTTTTAAAGCTTTAGCTTTAGCGTCAGCTTGCGCTTTGCTTAAACCATCTTTTTTAGCATCAACTTTTCCTGCTTTTTCATCTAACCAAGTTGCTAATTTAGCATCAGCTTGTTCTTGAGTTAAAGCACCTTTACGAACTCCTCCATCTAGGTGGTGTTTTAGTAAAGCACCTTTATAAGATAAAATAGCTCTTGCAGTGTCAGTTGGCTGAGCACCGTTGTGTAACCATTGAACAGCGCTATCTAAATTTAAATCGATAGTAGCTGGGTTAGTGTTTGGATTATAAGTTCCTATTTTATCTAGGAATTTACCATCTCTTTTTGAGCGAGCATCAGCCGCTACAATCCAGTAAAAAGGTTTTCCTTTTTTACCATGTCTTTGTAATCTAATTTTTACAGGCATAATCTTTTGATTAATTTAGAGGTTCCCGACCTCAGTTATTTAAGGGCGCAAATATACAAAACTTTGTTTTACAATGTTCTATCTTAATTGGAAATATTTTTTTGTTTTTTAGGTGTAGTTTAAATTAAAAAAATTATTTTTGTCTCTTACTGCTTAAAAATTAGATATAAAATGAAGAAAATAGTAACAATTTTAATGAGTGTTGTTTTATTAACCTCATGTGTTAATGAAACACAAGATAACACTCCAGCTTTTCAAGCAAAATTAAATGATACACACTGGAAAGCTAGAGAAACTAGTGTTTCGATGGATGGTAATGGTGGATTGATAATTAAAGCGTATAGAGGAGCTGAAGAATTAATCTTAAAAACAAGCTCAACAGGAATTGGGACGTATATTTTAGGTACAACTAATTCGGCTAATTCAGCAAGTTATTCAATAGGAACAGCAAATAATGTTGAAGAATATGAAACAAGTGTGGTTTCCGGACCTGTATTTAGTGCTAAAAAAATGAATTCTGGAACAGGTTATGTGTTGGATGACTCTGCTCAAACTACAGGAGGAACAGGAGTTGGGTTAGTTTTTAAAATCAAAGTGAATTCAAATGGGTCTATTTCAAGTGATTCAATAAAGGCAAGAGGAGCAGATTATAGATCTGGAGATCTTGTTACTGTTCAAGGAGGTAATAACAATGCTACTTTTAGAGTTTTAAATGTGCAACAAAGTAATGGTGAAGTTGTAATTGAGAAAGTTGAAAATGGAACTTTTACAGGAAAGTTTAAGTTGAATGCAGTAAATAGTGATGGGGATGTAGTTACTTTTTCTCAAGGAGTTTTCTTTAAAATTCCTTTGAATTAATAAAATATATAAAATGTTTAGTTTAAAAACCATCTGGATTCAGATGGTTTTTTTAGTTCTTGTTAACAACTAAAATTGTGTCAATTTCTTTTAAACCGTATCTTTGTTTTTTACCTAATTATTAGATAGATGTACTTAATTTTTGATACAGAAACTACTGGACTACCTCGTAGTTGGTCCGCTCCTATAACTGATACAGATAACTGGCCTCGTTGTATCCAAATTGCTTGGCAATTACATGATGATATGGGGAATTTAGTGGAACATCAAGATTATTTAGTGAAGCCAGAAGGGTTTAATATTCCTTATGATGCAGAACGTATTCATGGTATTTCTACAGAATTAGCGCAAGAAAATGGGATTGCTCTAAGTGAGGTTTTAGAAAAATTTAATATTGCTTTGTCTAAGGCTAAATTTGTTGTAGGACAAAATGTAGGTTTTGATGTCAATATTATGGGATGTGAGTTTCATCGAATGAATACAGAATCAGAGATGTCTAAAAAACCAGTTTTAGATACCTGTACTGAAGTTACAGCGCAATTATTAAAATTACCTGGTGGTAGAGGAGGTAAATTCAAACTACCAACATTAACAGAATTGCATGAATATTTGTTTGGAGTTCCTTTTTCGGAAGCGCATAATGCAACAGCCGATGTAGAAGCAACAACAAGATGTTTTCTCGAATTAATCAAGCGTGAGGTATTTACAAAAGAAGAGCTTGATGTAACGCCTGATTATTTTAATAAATTTAAAGAAAATAATCCAAGAGAAATTCAACTTGTTGGATTAAAACATATTAATTTAAAAGCAGCTTCTGATGAAATTAGGAGAAAGCTTCAAAAAATTGAACAAGAAAATACGCAAACTACCATTTCAGAATCGGATAAAAACGATTTAAAAGAGGCTAAGTTTGCACATTTGCATAATCATACTCAGTTTTCCGTTTTACAATCGACTATTGCTATTTCAAGTTTAGTATCTGCTACAGCAAAAAATAAGATGCCTGCTGTTGCAATGACCGATACTGGAAATATGATGGGAGCTTTTCATTTTGTGAGCGCTGTAATGAATCATAATAAAGCTGCTAAAGCAAAAATAGAAGCTGCAATAGAAGCAGGAGAAGAATCTAATGAAGTAGAAATAAAACCTATTGTAGGATGTGAGTTTAATGTTTGCGAAAATCATTTAGATAGAACTAAAAAAGACAATGGTTATCAAATAGTATTGTTGGCTAAAAACAAAAAAGGATATCACAATTTAGCAAAAATGGCTTCATTGGCTTATACTGCTGGATTTTATTATGTGCCAAGAATTGATAGAACAATTATAGAAAAATATAAAGAAGATATAATGGTTTTATCAGGGAATTTATATGGTGAAATTCCTAGTAAAATTCTGAATATTGGTGAAAATCAGGCTGAAGAAGCATTAATCTGGTGGAAAGAACAATTTGGTGCGGATTTTTATCTTGAAATCATGCGTCATAATCAAGAAGATGAGAATAGGGTAAATCAAACCTTAATTGCTTTTGCTCAAAAACATAAAGTAAAATTAATAGCAACGAACAATACTTTTTACTTAAATAAAGAAGATGCTAATGCACATGATATTTTATTATGTGTAAAAGATGGGGAAAAACAAGCAACACCCATTGGTCGTGGAAGGGGTTATCGATACGGATTGCCAAATCAGGAGTATTATTACAAGTCAGGAGAGGAAATGAAAATGCTTTTTGCTGATCTACCTGATGCGATTATCAATATTCAAGAAATTATAGATAAGGTGGAAACGTATTCGTTGTATCGTGATGTATTACTTCCGAAATATGATATTCCACAAGAATTTATAGTGATTGAAGATGAAGCTGATGGTGGAGTTCGTGGTGAAAATGCTTATTTGAGACACCTTACTATGGAAGGTGCAAAAAAGCGATATGGTGAAATTACACCAGCAATTCAAGAACGTTTGGATTTTGAGTTGTTAACAATTTCAAATTCAGGTTATCCGGGTTATTTTTTAATTGTACAAGATTTTATTGCCGAAGCACGAAAAATGGATGTTTCGGTAGGACCAGGTCGTGGTTCTGCTGCGGGTTCTGCGGTTGCCTATTGCTTAGGAATTACGAATATAGATCCAATCAAGTATGATTTGCTTTTTGAGCGTTTCTTAAATCCAGATCGTGTATCTATGCCCGATATTGATATTGATTTTGATGATGAAGGTCGCGGTCGTGTAATGGATTATGTAATTAAAAAATATGGAGCGAATCAAGTAGCGCAAATTATTACTTATGGTAAAATGGCTACGAAATCAGCAATTCGTGATACAGCTCGTGTGTTAGATTTGCCTTTATTTGAAGCAGACAGAATTGCGAAACTGATCCCTGGTATGATGCCTTCTAAATGGAATTTGGCTCGTTTTTTAGCAGAAGATGAAAGTGAAGTTAAAAAAGCTTTGCGTTCAGAAGAATTTGATAAAGTTAAAGAATTAATAGAAATTGCAGGAGCAGAAGATTTAGCAGGAGAAACTATTCAGCAGGCTAAGGTGTTAGAAGGATCTATGCGAAATACAGGTATTCATGCTTGTGGAGTTATTATAACACCGTCTGATATTACTAATTTCGTGCCGGTTACAACAGCAAAAGATTCTGATTTATATGTTACTCAGTTTGATAACTCGGTTGCGGAAAGTGCTGGGTTATTGAAGATGGATTTCTTAGGGTTGAAAACTTTAACATTAATAAAAGATACTGTTAAGTTAGTTAAATATAGAACGGGAGTTCAACTTGATCCTGATAATTTTCCGATTGATGATCAGAAAACGTATGAGTTATTCCAAAGAGGTGAAACAGTTGGAATTTTTCAATACGAGTCACCTGGAATGCAAAAATACATGAAGGATTTAAAACCAACTGTTTTTGGTGATTTAATCGCGATGAATGCATTGTATCGTCCAGGACCATTGGAGTATATTCCTTCTTTCGTTCGTAGAAAAAATGGTGAAGAAGAAATCAAATACGATTTAGAAGCTTGTGCAGAGTATTTAGCTGAAACATACGGAATTACAGTTTACCAAGAGCAGGTGATGCTTTTGTCGCAGTCGTTAGCTGATTTTACAAAAGGTGAAGCCGATGTACTGCGTAAAGCAATGGGTAAAAAACAAAAGGATGTCTTGGATAAAATGAAACCTAAGTTTGTAGAACAAGCTTCTGCTAAAGGCCATGATGCAACGGTTTTGGAGAAAATCTGGAAAGACTGGGAAGCTTTTGCGAGTTACGCATTTAACAAGTCACACTCTACCTGTTATGCTTGGATTGCTTACCAAACAGCTTATCTTAAAGCGCATTATCCTGCTGAATATATGGCAGCGGTACTTTCTAATAATATGAATGATATTAAGCAAGTTTCGTTTTTTATGGAAGAATGTAAACGAATGGGATTAGCAGTTCTTGGACCCGATGTGAATGAATCATATTATAAATTTACAGTAAATGAAGATTATGCAGTCCGTTTTGGAATGGGAGCGATTAAAGGGGTTGGAGAAGGAGCTGTAAATACTATTGTTGAAAATAGAAAAGAAGGAAAATATAGATCAATTTTTGATTTAGCTAAACGAATTGATTTGCGTGCAGCCAATAAAAAAGCATTTGAAAACCTTGCGTTAGCAGGAGGATTTGATGGATTTGGAGAAACACATAGAGGGCAATATTTTCATGATGAAGGAGATGGAATTACTTTTTTAGAAAAAGCAGTAAAATATGGTGCTAAATTTCAAGAAAATGAAAATTCATCGCAAGTAAGTTTGTTTGGAGAGTCTTCAGAAGTGCAAATTCCAGAGCCAATTGTTCCGCCATGTGATGAGTGGAATACAATGGAAAAATTGGCAAAAGAAAAAGAAGTTGTAGGGATCTATATTTCAGGACATCCACTTGATGATTATAAATATGAGATGAAATATTTCTGTAATGCCAAATTAGAAGATTTAAAAGATTTAACGGCTTTTGTGGGAAAAAATATAAGTATAGGAGGAATTATTACTAAAGTAGAACACCGTGTTGCTAAAAACGGAAAAGGATGGGCAATGTTTACATTAGAAGGCTATGATGAAAGTTTTGAATTTCGAATTTTTGGTGAAGAATATTTGAAGTTTCGTCATTTTTTAATTCAAAATAATTTTACTTTTTTAAAATTAGTGGTTAAAGATGGTTGGACTAATCAAGAAGGAAAGAAAGGAGATCCTAGAGTTCAGTTTGTAGCTATTCAATATCTTCAAGATGTTTTGACTACGTTTGCTAAAAAAATAATTCTTCAGTTTAATGTTTTAGAACTTCAGGAAAACATGATTCAGTCTTTGTTTGAACTTTTTAAAAGAGAAGCAGGCGATAATCCAATATCTATAGAAGTAATGGAGCTAGAAAAAGTTAAAAGGCAAGTTGTTGAGGTTGTTGAAAATGAAATTGTTGATGTGAGTGATGAAATAGAATCAGATGAAATGGTTGAACAAATGGAAATTGCACCAACAATTACAGAGGTTGAAGAAGTTAAAGTTGTGACTAAATTGAGTATGGCAAGTAGAAAAATGAAAGTTAAAATTTCTAACGAATTATTACAAGAATTAGAAAATAGACAAATTAATTTTAAACTCAATTAATGTTAGGCAGACAACACTATGTTGATTAGGGAACTGTTAATTTTGTATTTGAAATTAAAAAGACAAAAATGAAAAATTTAATTACGACCTTATTGGTATGTGTGTCATTTTCAATTAATGCTCAAGTAGCAGATTCTCCACAAAATATCTCACCGTTATTGATAGGAGAAAAAATACCTAATACTACTTTGGTTGATTTAGAAGGTAAAGCATTGGAAACAGATAAGTTATTTTCTAAAAAATCTATAATTGTTGTATATAGAGGAGGATGGTGTCCTTATTGTAATGCACAATTAGCAGACATGCAAGGAATAGAAAAAGAAATAATAGATTTAGGATATCAGATAATAGCAGTTAGTCCAGATGCTCCTGAATTTTTAAAAGAGACAGAAGAAAAAGGTAAATTGTCATATAAGTTAGTTTCTGATAGTGAAGGTAAATTTTCTCAAGCTGTAGGTATTGCGTTTTCAGCTCCTGAAAAATACGGGAAAATGTTAGGTAAATTTTCAGACGGGAAAAACACAAATTGGTTACCTGTTCCAACGGTTTATGTTATTAATGATAAAAATGAAATAGAGTTTTTATATATAAATCCAGACTATTCGAAAAGATTAAAAGGAGAATTGTTATTATCGGTTTTGAAATCTTTATAGATTAATTTTTTATATAGTCCTATAAGTAAAACTAATTTAATCAGTGCGTTCAAATTCAAATATTTGATTAAATTTGTTTTTTCAAATTAAATTTTAAAAAAAAGAAAATATGGCATTAGCAATAACAGATGCTACTTTTGATGAAGTAGTATTAAAATCAGATAAACCAGTAGTAGTAGATTTTTGGGCAGCTTGGTGTGGACCATGTAGAATGGTTGGACCAGTTATTGATGAGGTTTCTTCAGAATATGAAGGAAAAGCAGTAGTTGGTAAAGTTGATGTAGATGCAAATCAAGAATTTGCTGCAAAATACGGAGTTAGAAATATTCCAACAGTATTAATATTCCAAAATGGAGAAGTAGTAGGTCGTCAAGTAGGAGTTGCTCCTAAGAAGACCTATACAGATGCAATTGATGCATTATTGTAATAAATAATTATAATGAAGAAAAGCCTAACTCATGTTGGGCTTTTTTTGTTTCTATTATTATGATTTAATGATAAAAATGTACTAGTCTATTTTTAGTTGATGCTTTAAAAATAATAATCTTTTCAATATCTTTGGTATATGAAGATAGAAAGTCAGTTAGAAAAAATATCTAGTTTTAAACATCTTGAATTACTAGCTAATCAAGTAGTAGAAGGATTTATATCGGGAATGCATAAAAGTCCGTTTCATGGTTTTTCTGCGGAGTTTGCAGAACATAAAATTTATAATTCGGGAGAAAGTACTAAGCATATAGATTGGAAACTTTTTGCAAAAACAGACAGATTGTACACAAAAAGATATGAAGAAGAAACGAATCTTAGGTGTCATATTATTTTAGATAATTCTTCTTCAATGCATTATCCTGTGCTTCAGAAAGATCAACTTTTTTATGAAAACAAAATTGGATTTTCTGTCTTGGCATCAGCCGTTTTAATGAATATTTTAAAAAAGCAAAGAGACGCAGTAGGACTTAGTATTTATTCAGATGAATACGAGTTTTATTCTCCAGAGAAAGGAAGTGATAGACATCATAGAATGTTGTTAGACAAATTAGAAAATACTTTAAAAAAAGGAGAAGATTCTAAAACAACCGATACTGTTTCTTTTTTACATCAAATAGCAGAAAATATACATAGGCGATCAATGGTAATCCTATTCACGGATATGTTTCAGAGTGAAGATGAAAAAAAAATCTTTAAAGCACTGCAACATTTAAAACACAATAAACATAAAGTAGTAGTTTTTCATGTATATGATAAAAAGACCGAGCTAACATTTGATTTTGATAATATACCTAAAAAATTTGTTGATGTAGAAACGGGGGAAACAGTAAATTTATTTTCGGAAAATATTAAAATAGAGTATGAGAAACAAGTTTTAAAATATTTCAATGATATTGCTAATACATGTATGCAGTATAGAATTCAATATGTACCTGTTTCTGTAGGAGAAAATTTCGAAAAAATAATTTCGACTTATTTAGCTGAAAAACAGAAGTTTGGTTAGTTTTTGTAAAAATGTTTTTATTTTTTTTGTAAAAACATTTGGAGAAATGAAAAAGCGTTGTATATTTGCACCGCAATAAAGCAATGGTTTGGTAGTTCAGTTGGTTAGAATACATGCCTGTCACGCATGGGGTCGCGGGTTCGAGTCCCGTCCAGACCGCTTAATGGGAGAAGCACTTCAGAAATGAGGTGCTTTTTTGCCCCATAAAAGTATCTAAAATAGTTGTGTTGTTTAGTCATGCCTTTGTAACGCATGGCAGGTTTAGTAGTTAGACCAATGAAAAGCTTTCCATATATTCTGATTTGTTTCAGAATTTGGATGGCTTTTTTGATTAAAAGAATTAGTCTATAAAAAAATACCAAAAAAACAACATAAAAGATGTTATGAAATAGTAAATTTTTAAATATATTTGCACTGCAATAAAGCACTGGTTTGGTAGTTCAGTTGGTTAGAATACATGCCTGTCACGCATGGGGTCGCGGGTTCGAGTCCCGTCCAGACCGCTTAATGAAAAAGCACTTCAGAAATGAAGTGCTTTTTTTGTTTTTAGATACTTCAAGAAATATCACATAACCTAAATATAAGAATTGTTTTTTATACTCTATTGTAAATTGTAACTCTTTAAAATTTATTTAGCATTCCTATTAGCTTTATAGATAGACTATAATAAAAACAAATATTATGTGTATAGAACTACTAACGTAATAGATTCAGTTGCTTTGAATGTCAAAAAGAGTAAAATTAGAATTTACTTATTTATTCATGTTTTTTACTATTTTTCTAATCTATCTACATATCATTATATTTAATGATTATGTATGTTTTTGGATTGTATTGCATTTTATTTTTTCAATTAAGCGCTCTTAAAGGGAATGCGACACTGTTTTGTAAGGACAAAAAAAATAAAAGTAAAATTAAATAATCAAAATTTAGAGATAACATATAAGCTTATTAAGCTCTTGAAATTAAACTATTATAAGAAACATACGAATAGGATTTGAGTTTTAATATTGCTTGTTAGAACCAAACATGCCAATTATCCCATACTAATCCTAAAAATAAACCAAGATAAGCGATTGTTATAACGAATTTAATAAATGTACCTGCTAAGAAGCCTATTAAAGAACCAGTAGCTGCTTTTAGGGCTCTATTGTGATCTTTTGTGTCATAAGTCATCTCTCCAATAAAAGCGCCTAAAAAAGGACCAATTAAGAATCCAAATGGAATAGGAGCTATTAGCCCAATAATTAATCCAATATTAGTTCCCCAAATTCCGTATTTACTTCCTCCAAAACGTTTTGTCCCTTTAGCAGGAATAATATAATCAAGGACAGTAATTGTTATTGCGATGACTAATGTAATGCTTAAAACCCAATAATTATTTTCAATTTCAGGACTTAAATAAAGTAATAGTAACCCAATCCAACTAATAGGTGGTCCAGGTAATACAGGTAAAAAACTACCTAATATTCCTATGATCATAAAGCAAAAACCTGTAATTAAGAAAAAGTATTCCATATATTGTTTAGTTAATCTCTAACAAAGTTATAACTTTGTTTTTATCCTTCAATTATAAATAATTATTATTACAAATATTATTTAGTAATACAATAAAGAACTGTTTTAGATAGATGATGCAAAAATATAGAATAGTATTATTTTTAGCTTTAATCGTAACCTCTTGTCAGCTTTTTGATAAAAAAGTTCCTGATAAAGATGAGTTATTGCAAGAAGAATTAGAAAAGATAAACTGGAAAGAAGTAGATCAATTTCCAACTGCTTTCTCTTGCGATTCTATTATGGATAAAGAATTACAAAAACAATGCTTTTTTGAAAATATAATACAAAGTATTCAAGAAAGAATAAGTGCTGATACATTACAAATTTTATATCCAGAGATAGATACTATAGATGTAAAAGTAACGATTAATCCAGATGCTACTTTGAAATTTGAAATCCAAAAACCAAATGACAGTATATCATACGATATAAAAGTAATTGATAGTATTCTTCAAGTTCGTTTATCTGATTTCCCACCAATAGAACCAGCTATAAAAAGAGGGATAAAAGTAAAATCACAATTTATTTTACCAGTTGTTATCAATATAGCAGAGTAGCTTTTAGGATTTATTTCTTAAATTGTCTGCCTTTCCATTTGTATTTTCCAAACAAAGAGTATATAGCTACGCTAGTGCTAAAAAAAGGATATAAAAAAGAACTCAATAAAAGCCAATTTATTCTGGTTTTGAAATAAGATGAAGCTTGAAATAATAATAAAGAATCGATTAAAAATTTTATTCCAGCATAAAATAAAAAAGAATATAAAGGAAATAAATTAAAAACACATAACATAAAAGATAAAACCCAGATTAGATTTATTCCAAAAACAAGTAACGCTATTGTTTTGCCAAAAAAAGAAGAATAACCCGTACTTTTTGAAGCCCATCTTACTCGTTGAAAAAACAAATCCGACCATTTATCAACACTATGTGTTTTTACAGTGCTTTGGTAATGCATGCAAAATCCTACAGCATTTTTTTCTTTTTCAATTGCTTTTTGTAATAAAAAAACATCATCACCACTAGCTATCTTTTCATTCCCTTGAAAACCATTTAATTCATAAAAAAAATCTTTGCGATAAGCAAAATTTGCACCATTACACATAAAAGGTAATTCAATTCCAAAACTTCCAATAGTAACTCCTTGTAAACTCAAAAAATCTAAATTTTGAAAAGCATGTAGAAAACCTTTTTTAGGTAAGTAATAAACACCAGCAGCGATCATCTTTTTCTGACTTTGCTGAATGTAGTTGTCTAAAATTTTTAACCAATTCGATTCAACTAAGCAATCAGCGTCAGTAGTTATAATCCAATCATGTTTAGCTGTTTTTATTGCAGTTTCTATTGCGTCTTTTTTTGGAGAATTAGATTTTCTTTCATTTTTAATTATTGTAAAGTAAAAATTATAATTTGTAATCAAAATATCATCATCAGAATCGTCATCAACAAGCATCACTTCATATAATTCTTTAGGATAATCTAAAAATGAAAGAGATGCAAGTAGTTTTGGTAAATTTTCTGCCTCATTTCTAAAAGGGACTACAATAGAAAATTTAGTTTTTATAGAACTGTCATAAAATATTATAGGTTTCATTTTGGTAAATCCAAAAATTAGCGCAACAATGAAAAATACGTAAGTAAAAAGGATTATAAAAAGAAGGGATATCATGTTTTTTGAGGTTTAAATTGTAAAACAAAATGACTACCTATTAAAACAGGAATGACTAAATTAAAAATCCACATTAAAGAGGTTATAATTACTATTTTCCAGCTTTCAATATTGAAATTATTAAATAAAAAAAGAGCTACACTTCCTTTTATTGCTATATCCATAAACTGAATGCTAGGGATAATAGATGCGAACAAATACATTATAAAAATAGTTGCTAAGGCTAAAGAATAAGAAATGTTACAATTGAAAATGATTAACAAAAAATAAAATTGATGAGAAAAAACAAAGTATCTCATAACAGATAATTGAAAATTTGTTATCCATAACTGTTTTGGAAATTCCTTTGTTTTTGTAAAGAGTTTTTGAACTGAAAAACCATAAAATTCTTTTTTTCTGAAAATATAAAAGAGTATAAAAAGGAATGTCAATACTCCTAGAAAAGCCAAAAGAGTATTATTAAGGTTAAAGTTTATCCAGAAACTACTCTTAGTTAAGGTAAAATTAAGGCTGTAAATTAAAAAACCAAAAAGTCCAAAAAAACAAGTTATTACCATTTGAGAGCCGTTGCTAATAAAATTTAAAAACATAATTTTTTTAGCGTTTTCTTTTGGATAATATAACATTTTTGCGCCATATTCACCTATTCTATTAGGAGTGAAAATGGAAGCGGTTAAAGAACCTAAGCTTTGTTTAGTTGATTCTAAAAATGAAATAGTTTTAAAATAAGAAATTAAATTTTGCCACTTTAATATTTCTAAAGTCCAATTTGAGATAGAAAAGAGTAATAAGATTATAATTGATGTAAAATCTAAATAGCTTATTAAAGTATTCCAATCTGTTTTTTTATTTTGAAAGTGAGAAAATATGTAATAGAAAGCAATACATACAATCAAAAGTTTGAGTATAAGTAGTAAGAATTGTTTAGCTTTGTCTGGAATTGTAATCATCACTACAAAGAAAAGAAAAATTGGCAAACGAACGCATCATATTAGGAATTGATCCAGGAACAACCATTATGGGATTTGGATTGATTAAAGTAATCAATAAAAAAATGGAATTTCTTCAACTTAATGAATTAATTCTAAATAAATATGATGATCATTATACAAAGTTGAAAATTATATTTGAAAGAACAATTGAACTAATTGAAACATATCATCCAGATGAAATTGCAATTGAAGCTCCTTTTTTTGGTAAAAATGTACAATCCATGTTAAAATTAGGAAGAGCTCAAGGTGTTGCAATGGCCGCCGGTTTATCACGTCAAATTCCAATTACAGAATATGAGCCAAAGAAAATAAAAATGGCTATCACTGGAAATGGAAATGCAAGTAAAGAGCAAGTTGCCAAAATGCTTCAACAACTTTTAGGTTTAAAAACATTGCCTAAAAACCTCGATTCTACAGATGGTTTAGCAGCAGCAGTTTGTCATTTCTTTAATTCTGGCAAAGTTGAAGTTGGTAAAAGTTATTCAGGTTGGGATGCTTTTGTGAAACAGAATGAATCAAGAATTAAAAAATAAATGTCAGGAATTTATATTCATATCCCTTTTTGCAAACAAGCGTGTCATTATTGCGATTTCCATTTTTCAACTTCGTTAAAGAAAAAAGACGAAATGATTTTGGCATTAGCAAAAGAAATTGTTTTGCGAAAAAATGAAGCAAAAAATGAAACTATTGAAACCATTTATTTTGGTGGTGGAACTCCGAGTATATTGCCGATTGAAGATATAAAATTCTTAATTGATGAAGTTTATAAGAATTACAAAGTAATTGAAAATCCTGAAATTACAGTAGAAGCTAATCCAGATGATTTAACAGAAAAAAGAATAATTGAATTGTCTAAGAATAAAGTAAATAGACTATCAATAGGGATTCAATCTTTTTTTGAAGACGATTTAAAACTAATGAATCGTGCGCATAATGCTAGTGAGGCTGAGAAATGTTTAGAAATTGCAACAAAATATTTTGATAATATTTCTTTAGATTTGATTTATGGTGTTCCAAATATGAGCAATGAAAAATGGAAACAAAATATAGAGAAAACGCTTTCCTTTGGAATTCCACATATATCAAGTTACGCTTTAACAGTTGAACCTAAAACAGCTCTAGAAAAATTCATCAAAAAAGGAATCATTAATCAACCTGATGACGAAGTGGCTCAAGAACATTTTCATATTTTAGTCGAAACGCTTCAGGAGAATGGTTTTATTCATTATGAGCTTTCTAATTTTGGTAAGGAAAATTACTTTTCTAAGAATAATTCAAGTTATTGGTTAGGTAAAAAATATATAGGAATTGGACCATCAGCACATAGTTATGATGGAGAAAATAGAGGTTGGAATATCTCTAACAATTCACTTTATATTAAGTCAATACAAGAAAATAAATTACCTATAGAAACAGAGAAATTGACTGTAACAGATCGTTATAATGAGTATATCATGACTGGATTAAGGACAATTTGGGGTGTTTCATTAATAAAAGTTGAAACAGAGTTCGGAAAAACCTATATTGATTACTTAAACCAACAAATGCGAAGGTTTTTAGAAGATGGTTTATTGATTGTTCAAGATGGAATTTTGAAAACTACAAAAAAAGGAAAGTTTTTATGTGATGGAATTGCAAGTGATTTGTTTTTGCTAAATTTGGAATAAAATTATTCTAAATTGAAAACTACAATTTCTTATAAAAATCAGCTTTTACAAATTAATCTGTCTCAACCATTAGATATTTCGATTCCATTAACAAATGATGAAGAAAATCCTATTGCTTGGTATCAAAATATTCCAGAGATTAAACCTGTGGAAATGGGAGATTGGATAGGTAAAGTCTCAGAAGGAAAATCTTCAACAAACTTTAACAATATATTCTTCAATCCGCATGCGCATGGAACGCACACAGAATGTTTGGGACATATTACTCGCGATTTTTATAGTATAAATCAATGTTTGAAACAATTTTTCTTTACAGCTAAAGTTATTTCTATAATTCCAAAAGAAAAAGGAGAAGATTTTGTTATTACAAAAGATAGTATTTCAGGAGCATTCGATGAGTCAAAGGAAGAGTTTCCAGAAGCAATTATAATTAGAACCTTACCTAATTTAGAAAGCAAAAAACATTTAAAATATTCTAATACAAATCCACCATATTTGTTAGAAGAAGCTGCTGTTTTTATAAAAGAAAAAGGAATTCAGCATTTATTAATTGATTTACCAAGTGTAGATAGAGAACATGATGAAGGAAAGTTAGTAGCCCATAAAGCTTTTTGGAATTTAAAAAACATAAACGAAGTTAATAAAGACGCTAGGTTTGAATGTACAATTACTGAAATGATTTATGTTGATGATAGTATCTTGGATGGGAATTACATGTTGAATTTACAAATAGCTTCTTTTGAAAATGATGCTTCACCGAGTAAACCTGTTTTATATGAAATATTTCACATTTAAACATTCTTAACAAATGAATATTCAACAATTATATGAATTTTGTCAGTCAAAAAAGGGAGTAACTGAACACTTTCCATTTGATGAAGATACTTTGGTGTTTAAAGTTGGAGGTAAAATGTTTTGTCTAACTTCACTAAAAAATTGGGAAGCAGGAAATCCTTCTTTAAATTTAAAATGTGACCCAGAAAGAGCGTTAGAACTTCGTGCAGAATATGAAGGAATAAAACCAGGCTATCACATGAGTAAAGTACATTGGAATACGGTGTTTTTTAATTCGGATGTTTCTAATAAAATGATGATTGAACTAATTAATCATTCTTATGAACTAGTTTTTGCTAGTTTAACAAAAAAAAATCGAGAAGAAATAGAATCAAAATAAAGGATTTGATGAAAAAAATAATGGTGTTGCTTTTGGTTGTTTTTTCAATATACTGTTTTTCACAAGATAGTACGTTTGTAGCGAATATAAATACTCAAGTGAAAATTACAAAAACAAATGAAATTCGTTTAGGTCTTGGAGTAAATCATGCTTTTTATTCAGAATTAGGCTATGCTAAACATATTACAAGAGTCGGTTGTACAGGATATCTTTCAAAAGGATATTATGTAGCGTTAGAATGGTTACCTGAAACTCCAAATTTTGACAATGTATATGCTTTGAAAACAGGGTATGAAATTATAACTATGCTTGGAGCTATAGGTTTGGAAGCAAAATATCAAACAGATTTCAATGTGAATGATGTAGTACTAACTCCAAAAATAGGTTTCGGATTACTTAGCTATGTGTTTTTATCTTATGGATATAATGTTTCAATTCGTAATCAACCTTTTCCCAATGTTGGTAAACATCAATTGTCGATTACCTTTAATATTCCAATTAGGAAAAAATAAAAAAGCTACTCATTATTAATTGAATAGCCTTTTGCTTTATTTGTGTTTTCCTATTTCCCAGCCTGTCTTTTCTAAATATTGATTGCCGCTTTCAATAGCATCTTCTTCAAGTATTGTTCCCATAGAGTCATTCCATCTATTTAAGTAACCAAATAATGAAATAACACCTAGCATTTCTACTATTTCTCCTTCGTTCCAATGCTTGTATAACTCTGTTTTTATATCTTCAGTTACTGCATTTGGAATTAAAGATGCTGCTAATGAGAAATCTAATGCAACTCGTTCAGCATCGGAAAAAGCGCTATGTGTTTTGTATTCCCAAATATTATCAAGTTTTTCTTGGTCTGCTCCATATCGTTCTGCTGCTCTTATTGCATGTGCTTGACAATAACGACAACCTGTTGCATTACTACTTACCCATGCAATCATTCTTTTTAGAGAAGATGTTACTCTTCCTTTGTTTTCCATTACTGCTTTGTTCAAATTGATGAATGCTTTAGAAATGGCAGGTCTATGCTGCATTGTTAAAACTGAATTTGGACAAAAGCCTAATGTTTCATTGAAAAAAGTTGCTAATTCTTGAGTTTCTTTATCGTGATCTGGTGATAATGGTGTTACTAATGGCATATTTTTCTTATCTTTTTGCTAAAATAATAAAATAATGCTATAAGTTATATTTAATTTTTTGTTCAATATGTTAAAATAATCCATTAATCTCAGCGTCAATTCGATTAATTATATTTCCTAAATCTTCTGGATTATCTACAAAATTAATATTATCTACATCAATTATAACTAGTTTTCCTTTGTCATAAGTCTCTATCCAAGCTTCATATCGTTCGTTAAGTCGGCTTAGATAATCAATAGAAATAGTGTTTTCATAATCTCTACCTCTTTTATGAATTTGATTAACTAAATTAGGGATAGAACTTCTTAAATAAATCAATAAATCAGGTGAACCAACCAATCCTTCCATTAAATCAAATAAAGACTTATAGTTTTTATAATCTCTATTTGTCATTAATCCCATAGTATGAAGATTAGGGGCAAAAATATGCGAATCTTCATAAATTGTTCTGTCTTGTATTGTTGTTTTTCCGCTTTCTCTAATTTGTAATACTTGTCTAAAACGACTATTTAGGAAATAGATTTGTAAATTAAAACTCCAACGTTCCATTTGATGATAAAAATCATCTAGATAAGGATTATCTACAACATCTTCATAATGAGCTTCCCATTTAAAATGTTTAGCCAATAATTTTGTTAGTGTAGTTTTTCCAGCTCCAATATTTCCAGCAACAGCTATATGCATTACGGTAATTGTATTTTATAGTTAATAACTTTATCTGTTGTAAAAATAGATAAAATTCCATTTTTATAATAAAAATTATCAAATGAATTTTTAGAAATGTCAATTTTATAAGATTTATTTTCTTTAAGGTTTAGAAAAAATAATTCATGAGATTTTTTATACAAAATGTTTTTATCGTTTGTTATTTGTATTTTATCATATAGCGGAATTGTTCCAAAAGAAGTGATTTTCCCAAATAAAGAAATTTGATAAAAATTATTTTCTTCATCTATCCAATAAAAATTATTGTAATCTGATTGATAATATTTAATAGCTTTAGAAAGTGGTGTTGAAATATATTTTATAGTATTAATATTGAAATTGTATAATCCTATTTTTTGTGTAAAGAAATCATAAAACCAAATTTGATTTTGACTTGCTTGACCTGTTGCTCCAAAGCTAATAGGAGTATCTAAATTATTTCCGTTTATTCTATATATTTCTGTTAATTGATTATCTAATAAAACCACAGTATTAAAATCTTGATAAAATAAGATTAATTGTAAAGGATTGTATAGGTCTACTTTTGAAATAGTTCCCAATGAAAAATTATTATATTCATACTCTTTCTTTTCAGATTTTTTGTAGAATACATTTTCTTTAGTATAGTATGTAACATTGTTATCAAACTCGTATATTATTTTAGCAGTGATGCTTATTGAGTCGATTATTGTTGTTTGAATTCTTTCTTGGGAGAAAAAGATAGACCAAGATGAGAGAAAAAATAAGGAAAAAATAAGTTTCATTTCAGTGTTTAAATTAAACTTTAATATAAAAATGATGTCTAAAGATAATATATTTACTTTATAATTAATAAAGAGGATTGTAACAAATGTAAAATAGGTTAGTCTATATTTATGATAAATTTAATTTAGTTAGAATGAAAAAAATAATTATTACTTCGTTATTGCTTGTTTCAATGTTTAGTAATGCTCAAAATTTTCAAGGAGTTGCTGTTTATGAGTCAAAAACAAGTACAGCAGAAATGATGAAAAATTTTGGAGGGAATAGAGAAATTACTCCTGAAATGCAGAAAAACATTGAAGAAAGAATGAAAAGAATGTTTGAAAAAACATTTATACTAAATTTTGACAAAACTGCTTCAATTTATAAAGAAGAAGAAAAATTAGATGCTCCTGGACAACAAGGTGGTGGAAGAATCATGTCTTCAATGATGGGAGGTGGTGGAACGCAATATAAAAATGTAAAAGAAAAAACATATGTTGTAGATAAAGAATTCTTTAGTAAAGAATTTTTAATAAAAGATACTTTAACAACATACAAATGGCAAATGTCTGGAGAAACAAAAATGATAGGTAATTACACTTGTTTTAAAGCTACTGCGGTTGTTAAAACAGATGCTACAGATTTCAGAAATTTTAGAATGAGCGGGAATAAAGAAGAAGAAAAGAAGAAAAAAGATTCTATAGCGTCTAGCAAAAAAACAAATTTTATGAGCGATGATATAGAGCAAATAAAAGAAAAAACAATTACAGCATGGTATTGTCCAGAAATTCCAATTAATCAAGGCCCAGATAAATATTGGGGTTTGCCAGGATTGATTTTAGAAGTTAATGATGGAACAACTGTTTTGTTGTGTTCTAAAATAATTTTAAATTCAAAAGATAAAGTTGAAATAAAAGCATCTTCAAAAGGAAAAGAAGTAAGTCAACAAGAATATGACGAAATTGTAAAGAAAAAAATAGAAGAGATGAAAGAAATGTATGGTGGTCAAGGTAGAGGAAGTAGAGGAGGATTTCATTAAAATATTATCCAATCAATTTATAACCTCGACCACGACTATTGATAATTTCAACGGTTGGGTCGAGGTTTAATTTTTTTCTCAGTTTAGTGATAAAAACATCCATACTTCTTCCACTAAAAAAGTCGTCATTCTCCCAAACAGTATTTAGAATAATCTCACGATTAATAATCTCACCTTTATGCTGGATTAATAATTCAAGAAGTAACGATTCTCTGTTTGTTAATTTAAATGTTGCCGATTTATGTGTCAAAAGTTGATTCTCTATGTTGAATTGATATTCTCCAAGAGTATAATTTGTTTTCTTTGAAACTTGTTGCTGTCTACTCGTTAGAGAAATTATTCTAACAATTAATTCTTCTATACTAAAAGGTTTTTTAATGTAATCATTACAACCAATTTTAAACCCTTTTACAACGTCTTCTGTTTGAGATTTAGCCGTTAAAAATAGTATTGGGATTGTTCTGTTAATCTGTCTAATTTCTTCTGCGACATTAAATCCATCTTTTTTAGGCATCATAATATCTAAAACCAATGCGTCAAAATTTGATTTTTGAAATTTTTCTAGTGCTATTTCACCATTTTCACATAAAGTAACAATAAAGTTTCTGCTTTCTAAACTTTCCTTGATAATTATGCCCAATGAAACTTCATCTTCTGCTAAAAGTATTTTAATTTTAGTGTTCATTTGGTAAAGTTATTCTAAATATTGTATTGTTATTTCTGATTAATTCAATTGTCCCATTATGTTTTTGTATAATACTTTTAGTGTAGTACAACCCAATACCATATCCTTTTACATCATGAATGTTACCTTTAGGAACTCTATAAAATTTCTCAAAAATTTTTTTTTCTTGTGACTTTAAAATTGAATTTCCATTGTCTTTTATATCAATAATTATTTTTTTTTCAATTACATAACAATTTAATTCAATAAAATTCCCACCATATTTAATAGCATTATCAATTAAATTTGAAATAGCATTTTCTAGATAGAATAGATCCGCTTTAAATAAAATTTTATCAGTATTAAAAATAAAATCAATTTGCTTGTCTGTGATATTTTGATATTTTTTAATTATAGATTTTACAAAAGGAATCAAATTTATTTCTTCTAAGTTTAATTGTAATTCATTGGTATTTAAAGTAGCTGTTTCAAGTATTTTTTCAACCATGTTTTCCAATTTGTTTAGTTGATTAAATGACATGGAAATATATTTTTCATTTTTAATAGTATCATTTTCAGGATTAAATTTACTCATGCCTTCTAAGGCTACAGCTATAGTTGTAATGGGAGTTTTAAATTCATGAGTAATATTGTTTATAAAATCATTTTTTATTTCGTCAATTTTTTTCTGTTTTTTAATAATATAAAGAAGAAAAAATAAACATCCAATTACAGCTATAGAAAATATAATAGATAATGTTAATTCACCACTCATTCTCTTTATTAATATCTTATTGGAATACTCATAATTAAGATTAATTGTTTCATTTGGCTTGAGATAAGTTGAATTTGGTTTAATTTTAAAAGGAAGTTTTTCTTCTTTTTTTAAATAGATGTAAAATAAAGAGTCTTTTTTTAAATGATTAAATTCATAATTTAAAACTATATTTTTTCTATGTAATTCAGTCTTGAAAATAGAATCTAAAGTTTTATATTTTATAGTGTCATTCACAAAAGACATAGTTATTTTGTTAGGGAATTGTTCTATTCCTCCAATGGAATCTATAGCTTTTTTACCTTTTAAAACAATTATGTCTTTCACCTTTACGTCTTTAGGCGTGATTGGTTTTTTAATGTTGTTTTCTGTCTCTTCAAATTTAAAAGACATATCCGTTGTGCTTTCTTTTATAGGGGTAAAAGATTTTTTTTGTTCTTTTAATTTTTTTCCAAAGAAGGAATCAGTCTTAATTTTTTCAATAAAGTCTTCAATTTGAACAGTAGAATCTGTACTAAATACACTTATGAAGGTTTCTTTCGAAGCTTCATCAAAATATATTTCTAATGAATTGTCGTAAGCAATTTGTATCTCGTTTTTTAGCCTTTCTTCATTAGCTGTAAAATTTTTATAATTCCAATAGAATTGTAAGCAAATAGTAGATATTACTATTATAGAGATAAATGCAAATATTTTTTTTGTATTCAGTTTCATTTTTCAAAAATAACAACTATATGAGTATAAAATTTTGCGTTAACATACGTTAACAAAGTTTAACGCATTATTAAAAGTCAATGAACTTAATTTGCTTACATAATTTTAAATTAATCAAAATGAAAAATTTACTTTTTAGAATAGTATTATTAATTATTGTAACTAATAGTTTTGCACAAAACTTTCAAGGAATTGCTTTTTACTCTTCTCAAACTCAAATGAAAGACTTTAATATTTCTGGGGATAATATTACACCAGATGTAAAAGAAAGAATGATGGAAAAAATGAAGAAAGCATTTGAAAAGACTTATGAACTAAAATTTACAAGCACAGAGTCAATTTATCAAGAGGAAGAAAAATTAGCGGTTACCAATCCTTCTTCAGGAGGAATTAGAGTTGATGTGGGTTTTTCTGGTGGTAATGGTTCTAAGTTTTACAAAGATTTTAAAAAAAAGTATTATATAACAGATAAAGATATTTTTGGAAAAGAATTTTTAGTAATTGATTCATTGGAAAAATTCGATTGGAAAATAACAAATGAACAGAAAAAAATAGGAAATTATACATGCTTTAAAGCCCAAATTATTTTTCCTGTAACAGAAAAAGAAATAAAGGAATATGAAGAGTTTAAGAAAAAGAAAGAAGGAGATAAAACTAGTTTTTTTAGTTTAAGTGAACCTAAAGAAAAAATAATTGAAGCTTGGTACACAATGGAAATTCCAGTTTCAAATGGTCCAGGTAAATATTGGGGATTACCAGGATTAATTTTAGAACTTCATGAATCAAATACAACATATTTATGTTCAAAAATTGTATTAAATCCAAGTGATAAAATTGAAATAAAAGCCCCGAAAAATGGCAAGAAAGTAAATCAAAAAGAATTTGATGAAATACAAGAGAAAAAAATAAGAAGTATGATGAATGAAGATGGAGTTATCGAAATTAAAATGAATTAAACCTTATTAGTTTGTAATTGTCTAACTAAAATAGGTTTTATGATGTAACAAAATAATATAATTCTCGACTTCTTCTTATATGATAAACGAATACTATAAAAATGAATAATAATCTTATAATTGCCTTTTTACTTATTACTTCAATAGGTTTTTCTCAAAATATCCGCTTTGAAGGTATTGTTAAAGATAGTACAGGACTTGGATTGGAAATGGCAAATGTTATGGCTATTAACAACGATACAAAAGCTATGGATGCTTATGCAATTACTAATGAAAATGGTAAATTTATTTTAAACTTAAAAACGAATACATCGTATAAAATAAAAGCAAGCTACATCGGTTTCCAGTCTTTTGAAAAAAATGTCTCAACAACATCCAGTAATATGACTTATGATATTTCAATGGCTCAAGGTGTGCAGTTAAATGATGTGGAAGTAGTATATGAAATGCCAGTTTCCATATCAGGCGATACGATTATTTATAATTCTGATTCTTTTACAAATGGAACAGAACGTAAATTAGAAGATGTTTTGAAAAAATTGCCAGGAGTAGAAGTAAATAAAGATGGAGAAATTCAAGTGGAAGGGAAAACAGTTCAGAAAGTAATGGTTGAAGGAAAGGATTTTTTTGATGGAGATACAAAAATTGCTACAAAGAATATTCCAGCAGATGCATTAGATAAAATTCAAGTATTGAGAAATTACAATGAAGTGTCTAATTTAAAAGGACTTGAAAATAATGACGAAAATATTGCTATAAATATTAAGCTAAAAGAAGGCAAAAAGAATTTTTGGTTTGGCGATTTCACAGCAGGAATTGGAGTTGGGCATAAAGAAGATAGATATATTGTAAACCCAAAATTGTTTTATTATAGTCCAAAATATAGTATAAATGTTATTGGTAACATTAATAATATTGGAGAACTTCCTCTTACAATGCGCGATTATTTTAAATTTACAGGTGGATTTAGAAGTATGATGAGAAAAGGAGGTTCTAGTTTTAATGTTTCTTCAAATGATTTAGGAATTTTAGGATTAAGAAATAATCAAGCAGCAAATATTGATACTAAATTTGGAGCAGCAAATTTTAGTTATAATCCTTCAAAATCTTGGACTCTAAGTGGTTTTGGAATTTTTCTAGGAAATAAAACAGATGTACAAACAAATTCTGTAAATGATTTGCCAGAAGGAGCTTCAGCAAATAGTGTGGAAGAAAAAGAAGATATTTCAAGACAAAAAAGCGATTTAGGAATTTTTAAATTAAGTTCTAGTTATATTCCTTCTGCAAAAACACATTTTGATTATGATGCAATTGTAAAGTTTTCTAATCAAAAAGAGAATCAAAGTGTAACTTCAACCGAGTTAGGAGATATTTATACAAATAAAAAACAAAAACCATTCAGTATAAATCAAAATTTAAATTACTACTATACACTTGATGACAAGAATGTTTTTGCATTTGAAACTCAGCATTTGTATCAACAAGAAGATCCTTTTTATAATGCAAATTTGCAAAACTTGGCATTTAATTTAGGGTCAGAATACAATACCATGCAAGTACGTGACGATGTTTCTCAAAAGCGTTTTGTGAAAACAAATAAAACAGACATTAAGTTTGATTATTATTATATGCTTACACCAAAAAGCAATATAAACGTAACAGTTGGAAATACATATTCATATCAGAATTTTGATTCGCATATTTTTCAAGTTTTAGATAATCAAGCAGTAAACGATTTAAATTCGGAAGAAAGTAATAATGATGTAAGTTATGCGTTTAATGATGTTTTTTTAGGACTTCATTATAAATTTATAACAGGAAAATTTACTTTTAATCCAGGGTTTAGTGTGCATAATTATAATACAAAAGATATTCAATTAGGAGGTCAAAATAAACAAAGTTTTAATCGATTTTTACCCGATTTTTATGCGCAGTATCAAATTAAAAAATCAGAAAACTTAACGTATAATTTTTCATTGTCAAATAATTTTACAGACATTGTGAAGCTTGCAGAAGGGTTAGTTTTTTCTAACTATAATAATTTATTTAGCGGAAACCGTTTTTTAGAAAACTCACTATCACAAGTGCATAGTCTTCGTTATTTCAAATACAATATGTTTAATTTTGAAAATATATTTGCAAATATATCATATACAAGACAGGTAGATGCAATTAAAAATAAAGCATTGCTTACAAGTGCAAATCAAGTAACATCTTCAGTAAATATAGATTCTAATTTTGCAGATGAAACATTTTCAGGATCTGCAAATTATGGAAGGTCTTTTGCAAAATATTATAAAGCTTCAGCAGGATTTAATTTAAACTGGAGTAAATTTAATAATATTAGAGTGTTATCTTCAACAGAAGAAAAAGTTCAAACAACAGAATCATTTTCTCAAAATTATAATGTACGCTTCTCTACAAATTATAAAAAGATACCAAATATAAGTTTACAATACGCGTACGGTATAAATGATAATTCAAGTAGCGTTTTTTACACAGATAATCCCTCAGTAGAATTAGAATATTATTTTTTGAATGCTTTTTCTTTTGTTTCAGAATATAGTTTTTATCATAATAGAAATAGAGCAAAAACAATAGATACAGAATATGATTTCTTGTCTTCAAGTTTAACTTATCAAAAAAAAGATAGTAAAGTTGAATGGAAACTTTCAGGAACAAATTTATTAAATACAAAAGCTCTAAATAGTAATAGTTTCAATCAATTAGGAGGTACAAATAGCTTCTCAAGTTATATTGTTCAGCCAAGATATATAATATTGAGTATGAAGTATAATTTATAATCATTAACTTTTATAGATAAAAAAAAGACCTGCAATTGCAGGTCTTTTGTGTGTTATATATTTCTCTAAGAATTAGATGTTAAAAGCACTTTTTACTTTGTCTACAAAATCTAGTTTTTCCCAGGTAAATAATTCAACTTCAACTGTTTTTTCTTCACCATTTGGCGATTTAAAAGTTTTAGTAACAACTTGAGGAGTTCTTCCCATGTGTCCATAAGCTGCTGTTTCACTATAAATAGGATTTCTTAATTTTAGACGTTGCTCAATGAAGTAAGGTCGCATATCGAAAATTTCAGCTACTTTTTTAGCGATTTCACCGTCTGATAACGATAATTTGCTTGTGCCATAAGTGTTTACATATACATTTGTCGGCTCAGCAACACCAATTGCGTAAGAAACTTGTACTAAAATTTCTTCAGCAACACCAGCAGCTACTAAGTTTTTAGCAATATGTCTTGTTGCATAAGCAGCAGATCGGTCAACCTTACTTGGATCTTTTCCAGAGAAAGCACCACCACCATGAGCACCTTTTCCTCCGTAAGTGTCTACAATAATTTTTCTACCTGTTAATCCACTATCTCCATGAGGTCCACCTATTACAAATTTTCCTGTTGGATTAATGTGATATTTAATAGCATCATTAAATAGATGTGCATACTGAGAATTTTTTGCAATGACTCTTGGAATTAAAATTTCAATAATATCTTTCTTAATTTTTGCAAGCATTGTTGGTTCATCAGCAAATTCATCATGTTGTGTAGATACCACAATAGCATCAATACGAACAGGTTTGTTTTCGTTGTTATATTCTAATGTAACCTGAGATTTAGCATCTGGTCTTAAATAAGTAATTTCATTATTTTCTCTTCTTAATTCTGCTAGAGTTTGAAGAATTTCATGTGAAAGCTTAAGTGCTAAAGGCATGTATTCAGCAGTTTCATTAGTTGCATAACCAAACATCATTCCTTGGTCACCTGCTCCTTGTTCTTCTTTTGTAGCTCTGTCAACTCCTTGATTAATATCTGCCGATTGCTCGTGTATTGCTGATAAAATTCCACAAGAATTAGCTTCAAACATATATTCGCTTTTTGTGTAACCAATTTTTTTAATTACATCTCGCGCAATTTGTTGAACATCTAAGTAAATTTTTGATTTTACTTCACCAGCTAAAATTACTTGTCCTGTAGTTACAAGAGTTTCGCAAGCTACTTTAGATTCTGAATCAAATGCTAAAAAGTTGTCAATTAATGCATCACTAATCTGGTCAGCTATTTTATCTGGATGTCCTTCACTCACAGATTCTGACGTAAATAAATAAGCCATATTCTATATATTTTTTAAAATTAAATGAAGAAAAATTAAATTGCAGAAAATCTAAAGTAGTAGTAATTGTACTGCTTTAGCATTTTTTATTCCTTATCTTAATACAATATAGAATTTATTAAATTCTTGGTTAAGCAAAGAATAGAGGTTGCAATCAGTTCAAATTTCTCCTCTTATTATAGAGTGCAAATTTAAGTAATCGAATTGAATATCAAGTGTTTTTTTAATTTAATTTAAATTTTATTTTTAGAATCTAAAAAAAAGTAGTTTTGTAAAAAATAATTCTAAATTTAGCCTATATATTTGTTTTAAATTCTTTTTTTAGTGTTATTTTTAACAAAGTTTAGAAAATTAATCTATTTATTTTTTTTATAAAGAAAATAATTCTAAATTTGCTCCGTAAATAAAGAACAATGAAAATATTTTTTTGCAATATGTGTTGTATGATGTGGAAATATCCGCAGAGACATTCTATTGCCTAAAAGTTAATTATTTAAAATAGCCAATTGAAGCCTCTGCATTTTGTGGAGGCTTTTTTTATAACTCTCATTTACACTGATTAATAAAATAATATTTAGATAAAGAAATGACAAACAATAGTAATTATTTAGAACAATTAGAAAGTGAAGCAATTTACATACTTCGAGAAACGGCTGCACAGTTTGAAAATCCTGCATTACTATTTTCAGGAGGAAAAGATTCAATAGTATTGGTTCATTTAGCATTGAAAGCATTCCGTCCTGGAAAATTTCCATTTCCTTTAGTACATATAGATACTGGACATAATTTTCCTGAAGCTATTGCTTTTAGAGATTATCTAGTAAATAAAATTGGAGAAAAATTAATAGTTGCGTCTGTAGAAGATAGTATTAAAAAGTATAATTTGAAAGAAACACAAGGAAGGTTTCCGTCTAGAAATTCTTTACAAACGTATGCACTTTTAGATGCTATTCAAGATAATAATTTTGATGCATGTATTGGAGGAGCAAGAAGAGATGAAGAAAAAGCAAGAGCTAAAGAACGTATTTTTTCTGTAAGAGATGATTTTGGACAATGGGATCCAAAACTACAACGACCAGAATTATGGAACATTCTTAATGGTAAAATCCAAAAAGGAAATAATGTTCGTGTCTTTCCAATTAGTAATTGGACAGAATTAGATGTTTGGAATTATATTCAAAAATATAATATTGAGTTACCTAACTTATATTTCGCTCATGAAAGAGAATGTATTGTGTATCAAGATAGACTAGTAGCAACATCACAGTTTATTCAGCCGCTTGAAGGAGATACGGTAGTAGTGGAAAATGTAAGATATAGAACAGTAGGAGATATGACATGTACGGCTGCTGTGCCTTCAAAAGCAGAAACAATACAAGATATAATAGATGACATTGTTAAAACACGTTTAAGTGAAAGAGGAGAAACCAGATTAGACGATCAACTTTCAGAAGCTGCAATGGAAGATCGTAAAAAACAAGGGTATTTTTAAAAGAAAAGGAAGTAAAAATTAAAGTTAGTAAGCTTTAAAAAAAAAGTATATAAATGAACACATTACGATTTATTACAGCAGGAAATGTAGATGATGGGAAAAGCACATTAATAGGACGTCTATTGTATGATTCAGATAGTATTCATACAGACCAATTGGGTGTTTTACAAAAACAAACAAAACAAGAAGATGTTGATATTGATTTGTCATTAATAACAGACGGACTGAGAGCAGAAAGAGAACAAGGAATTACAATTGATGTTGCATATAAATATTTCTCAACCAAGAAGAGAAAATTTATTATTGCCGATGCGCCTGGGCATGAACAATATACTAGAAACATGATAACAGGTGCTTCAAATTCTGATTTGATTATTATTTTAATTGATGCAAGAAAAGGAATTACAGAACAAACAAAACGTCATGCTAGTATTGGTTCTTTAATGGGAATTCAAAAGGCTATCTTAGCTATAAATAAAATTGATTTGGTTAACTATTCGGAAACTGTTTTTAATCAAATTAAGTCTGATTTTGAAATTATAAAAGAACAGTTAAATTATAATGAAATAGATTATATTCCAGTTAGTGCTTTGGCAGGAGATAATGTTGTTGCTAAATCAAATGAAACACCTTGGTATGATGGGAAATCCCTTTTAGAAACTTTAGAAGAAGTTCAAATAAATTCAACAGAAAATTTAGTTTCTCGCTTTCAAGTACAATGGGTAATTAGACCAAAAGATGAAGTGTATCATGATTATCGAGGTTATGCTGGTTTAGTATTGAGTGGTGTTTACCAAATAGGAGATAAAGTTTCAATTTTGCCTGCAAATATTCAAACAACAATCGTAAATATTGAAAAAAACAACAATGTTGTTGAAAAAGCTTCAGCAGGAGAAAATATAGTGCTTCATTTTGAAAACAATATAGATATTAGTAGAGGAGATACTATCGTAAAAGTTGATGAAACTCCAATCGAGTCTAATCAAATTAATACTTGGATTTCATGGCTAGATGATACATCTCTTCAAATAGGAAAAACGTATATTTTACAACATCGTTTTAAAAATGTTAGAGTTAAAATTCAATCGATTAATCAAAAATGGAATGTAAATGATTGGGAATTTGTTAGTGCAGATGAGGTAAAACTGAATGATATAGCTCAAATAACCATAAAAACAAATCAACCTTTGCTCTATGATTCATTCACAGATAATCCAAAATCAGGAAATGCGATTTTAATAGACGAAACAAGTTTTAATACTGTTGGAGCTTTAATGTTTCTGTAAAAATTGAGAAATAAAGATTAAATGGAAAATGATAGAATAAAATTATTATACAAATCTAATTTTTTACAAACAAGAATATGTTTTGATAAAAAAGAAGTGGAATATTGGATAGAAAGTTTTTTTTCTTGGATTTTTTGCATCAACGAAGAATATAAGGAGTATACTTTTTTTAAAAGGCAAAAAGTTGAGTTAGAAGAAAAAATGACACAATTTTTAACACAAGTCGGATTATCTTCAACGGAAGCTGTATCCACTGCGACTGATTTTTTTGAAGATGTAATTGTTTTGCATGAAACTTTTTTATCAGACTTAAAAGTTGTTTTTGAATTTGATCCAGCAGCAAAATCAAAAGATGAAGTTCTTTTAACTTATCCTGGTTTTTTTGCAATCGTAATTTATCGTATTGCAAACCTACTTTGGAAAAAAGAAATTCCAATATTGCCTAGGTCTTTTTCGGAATATGCACACAGTAAAACAGGAATAGATATTCATCCAGCAGCTTCAATAGGAAAAAGATTTTTTATAGATCATGGAACAGGAGTTGTTATAGGTGAAACAACAGTAATAGGAGATGATGTGAAAATTTATCAAGGAGTAACATTAGGAGCTTTAAGTGTAAGTAAAGATAAAGCAAAGGAGAAAAGGCATCCTACTATTGAAGATAAAGTGGTTGTTTATGCAAATGCAACAATTTTAGGAGGAAAAACAACAATTGGAAAAGGAGCAATTATTGGCGGGAATGTTTGGATAACAGAATCAATACCTTCTCAATCATTAGTATTCCATAAAAGTGAAATTGTTATAAAATCAAAAAATCAATTTCCAGAGCCTATTAATTTTAGTATATAAATAAGTAAAAATAAAAATAAATAATTATGAGAGTAGAAAATGTTTTACAAACCATTGGAAACACACCAGTAGTAAAGATTAATAGATTATATGGTGAAAATAAAAATGTTTGGATAAAGTTAGAAAGAACTAATCCTGGAAACAGTATAAAAGATCGTATTGCATTAGGAATGATTGAAGATGCAGAAGCAAAAGGGTTGTTGAATGAAAATAGTGTTATTATTGAGCCTACTTCTGGAAATACAGGAATCGGATTAGCTCTAGTGGCTGCGGTAAAAGGATATAGAGTAATTCTAGTCATGCCAGAATCCATGAGTATTGAAAGACGAAAGTTAATGGAAATTTATGGAGCTGAATTTGAATTAACTCCTCGTGAAAAAGGAATGAAAGGAGCTATTGAAAGAGCAAATGAATTGGTAAAAGAAATACCTAACGCTTGGTCTCCTCAGCAATTTGAAAATCCAGCAAATGTTGAAGCACATAAAACAACAACAGCGGTAGAAATTATTCAAGATTTTCCAGAAGGATTAGATTATATTATTACAGGGGTTGGAACAGGTGGCCATATAACTGGGGTAGCTTCGGTTTTAAAACAAAAATTTCCAAATTTAAAAGTAATTGCAGTTGAGCCAGAATTGTCTCCTGTTTTAAGTGGAGGTGCTTCAGGACCACATCCATTGCAAGGAATTGGAGCTGGGTTTGTTCCAAGAAATTATGATGCTAATCTTATTGATGAAGTTATTCAAGTAACAAAAGAAGATGCTTTTGAATTCGCGAAAAATATTGCCCTAAAAGAAGGGATTTTAGCAGGAATATCTACAGGAGCTTCTTTGGCAGCGGTGGCTAAAAAAATAGAATCATTACCAGATAATGCTATTATTTTAACATTTAACTATGATACAGGTGAGCGATATCTTTCAGTAGAAGGATTGTTCTAAAATAAATTAATAATTTAAATTTTATAGTGCTATTTACTCTACTTGTTCTATAGAGTAATAGAATTATATTCTAATGAAAATATGATACAAATTTCAAATAAAGGAAAGGTGATATTGGCTGGTGCTGGTCCTGGTGACCCTGATTTAATCAGTTTAAAAGCATTAAAATATCTTCAAATTGCTGATGTGGTTTTAACAGATAGACTTGTTTCTCCTGTTTTAGTTGACGAGTACGCAAGAAAAGATGCAGAAGTAATTTATGTAGGAAAGCAATGTTCAAAAGGAATTCATACACCACAAAAAGATATTAATGATTTAATGGTTGAGTTTGCCCAATTAGGAAAATTGGTTTTAAGATTAAAAGGAGGTGATGTGTCGCTATTTTCTAATGTATTGGATGAGTTAAATGTGCTAGTTGAAAATGGTATTCCTTATGAAATAGTTCCTGGTGTTTCTGCGGCTTTTGGTGCTGCGGCTTATACAGGAATTCCTTTGACTGCTAGAGAATACTCAAGAGGTGTACGCTTTTTAACATTGTATGACCTTAAAAATGTAAAAAACGAACAATGGAAAGACTGGGCAAATACAGAAGATACGCTTGTTTTTTACATGAGTGGACAACGCTTGAACTCTCTATCAAATCAATTGTTAAATAATGGAATTGATAAAAATAAAGGAATCGCAATTGTGCAACAAGCAACAACACCAGATCAAAGAACAACAGTTTTTTCATTTGAAGAATTGAAAACGAAAGAACTTCCTGAATTTGAATATGTACCTACTTTATTAATTGTAGGAAATGTGGTAAACCTACATCAAAAATTTGCTTGGTTTTCTGAAAAAAACAATACAGAATCCTATTTCGATAATCATAAAATATTATTTCAAAATGCTATCTGATACTAAACTAAACTTATTACAACAATTGGTGCAAAGTGCATCTAAAGAAGAGATTATCTGGACAAAAGGATATTTAGCAGGATATTTAGACAAGAATCTTATAGGAACGCAAGCTCCTGTAATTCCTGTTCTTGAAAGTGTTGCAGTCAAACCTTTAATTATTTATGGTACAGAAACAGGTAATTCTAAAAAAATAGCCTCTCAGTTATTAGCTTCTTTTAAGAAAAATAAAATACAAGCTAAATCGATCGATGTGTTTCAATATGACAAAGCTAAATTAGAAAAGGAAAGCTTAGTTTTATTTGTGATGAGTACACAAGGAGAAGGTGAGTTTCCGCAAAATGCAGTTGAATTTTATGAATATATAAAAAGTACTTCATTAGATTTGAGTGGAACATCTTATGCCGTTTTTGGATTAGGAGATTCTTCTTATCCTCTTTTTTGTAATGCAGGAGTATTACTCGATGAGGTATTGTCTCAAAAAGGAGCAAAAAGATTATTGCCTTTAGTGAAAGCAGATGTAGATTTTGCTCCAGATGTTCTAGTTTGGGAAAAAGAGTTACAATCTGTCTTTAAGAAAGAAGTTGTGGCTACTAACGTTGCTTCTGTTGTAAAAGGCAACACAACCGAACATAAAAAAAATTACAAAGGAATAATAAGTACTAAAATTATCCTGAATGATGTAGGTTCTAAAAAAGAAACATATCATATAGAGTTATCATCTGAAGATGAAATTAATTATGAACCAGGTGATGCTCTTGGAATTATTCCAAAAAACAGTAAAAATGATGTTGAGTTTATAATAGATTATTTTGAACTTAATTCTTCTACAGAAATCACAGTAAAAGATCAAAAGAATACTGTTGAAAACTGGTTTTTAGAAAGAAATATAAAAGGATTGAGTAAACGTTCTATAGAGCAATTGTCGGTACTTTTAAAAGAAGATATTAAGTTTGAAAAAACAGATTTAATTGATGTTTTAAAACAATATCCTAATGCAAAATCAATAAAAATAGAAGATTTAATATCAGTTTTATTACCGATTGCTCCACGATTGTATTCAATATCATCATCGGCTGAAGCTCACGATGGAGAAGTGCATTTAACCGTAAATCTTAATAAATTTAAAATTGGTGAAGTTCTTAAAACAGGATTAGCATCTCAGTTTTTAGCAGATTATCCTATTAATACAGAGATAGATTTTTACATCCATAAAAACCAGAATTTTAGATTACCAAGTGAAGAAACAGACATAATCATGATTGGTCCAGGAACAGGAATTGCTCCATTTAGAAGTTTTATTGCGCACAGAGATGCTACTGGAGCAGAAGGAAAGAATTGGTTGTTTTTTGGTGAGCAACATTTTGTCTTAGATTTTTATTACCAAACTGAAATTCAGGAATGGATTACTACAGGAGTCTTGACAAAATTAGATACTGCGTTCTCAAGAGATCAAGAAAAGAAAATTTATGTACAAGATCGCATTCGTGAAAAAGCAAATGAATTCAATAAATGGATTGAAAATGGAGCAAGTTTGTATATCTGTGGACAAAAAAATCCAATGAGTATTGATGTTGAAAATGCTATTCTTGATGTTTTAGTTCAGGAAAGAAATATATCATTAGAAGAAGCAAAACAAGTTTTGGAGGACTTAGAAGTTGCTGGAAAATATCAAAAAGACGTGTATTAATATTGGTTTAAGATTCAATAAGACCAAAAAAAAATAAACTTAAAATAGAACAAAATGAGCGAAAAATTGTCACCAATAGAAGCTATAAAAACAAAAAGTGACGGACTTAGAGGTACGTTAAAAGAAAGTATTGATTTAGATAATCACACAGGAAATGTTCGTCCAGATGACGAAACATTAGTGAAGTTTCATGGAATGTATGTTCAAGATGATAGAGATCGTAGAGCAGAAAGAGCAGCGAAAAAATTAGATAAATTATACTCTTTCATGATTCGCTTAAGAATTCCTGGAGGTGTTATTAATGCAGAACAATGGATTGCAACTCATGATATTTCCGAAGAATACGGAACAGGAATATTGAAAATAACGACGCGTCAAACGTTACAATTACATGGGCTTTTAAAACATCAATTACGACCAACTATTCAAGCTTTTAATGTTGCAAAATTAGATTCAATAGCAGCTTGTGGAGATGTGAATCGTAATGTTATTGCAAGTTCTCATCCGCAATTATCACCGTTACATAAAGAAATTTATGAATATGCTGACAAAATTTCGACTTTGTTGTTACCTAAAACACAATCATATTATGATGTTTTTATTGATGGTGAAAAAATATATGAGCGTTCATCTGAAGCAGATCCATTATATGAAGATAGATATTTGCCAAGAAAATTTAAAATAGCAATTGCTATTCCTCCTAGTAATGATGTGGATGTTTTTACAAATGATATTGGTTTAATTGCAATCGTAGAAAACAATGAGCTAAAAGGATTTAATATTGCTATAGGAGGTGGTTTGGCAACAACACACGGAAATCCAAATACATATTCAAGATTAGGAAGTATTATTGGATTTACTGATACGGAAGAAAAAACATTAAAAGCGGTTTATGAGATTTTAACAGTTCAAAGAGATTTTGGTAATCGTGTAGATAGAAAATTATCTCGTTTGAAATACACAGTTGATAAATTAACTGTAGAAGGATTTAAAGAAGAGTTGGAAAAAAGAATCGGATTTAAATTAGCTCCAGAAAAACCATTTGAATTTACAGAACGCTCAGATCGTTTCGGATGGGAACAAAATCATGAAGGAAAATGGTTCTATACTCTTTTTGTAGAACATGGTGTAATTAAACCATATCAGAAAGAGTTTTTATATGGAGTAGCAAAATTGAATGTGTCTAATTTTATATTTTCTGGGAATCAAAATCTAATTTTAGGAGAAGTTTCAAATGAAAATAAAGTTAAAATTGAGCAATTAATTGAGCAATTTAATATTGCAAAAGAAGATAGTGTTTTAAGAAAGAACTCCATGGCTTGTGTTGCTTTGCCTACATGTCCATTAGCATTAGCAGAAGCACAAAGATACTTGCCTGTTTTGGTTACAAAAATAGAACCTATTTTAGAAAAATATAACTTACAAAATGATGAAATTACTATTCGTATGACAGGTTGTCCTAATGGATGTGGAAGGCCGTATGTGTCTGAATTAGGATTCATTGGGACAGGACCAGAACAGTATAATTTTATGTTAGGAGGAGATAGATATGGCGAACGATTGAATAAATTATACAAAGAAAAACAGACAGAGTCTCAGATTTTAGAAGAAGTAGACTCATTGTTAGGGAGATACGTAAATGAAAGAAATCAAGGCGAAACCTTTGGGGATTTTGCATTTAGAGCAATTCTTTAAAAAAATAAAACTAATTGGGAAAGTAATACTCATGCTTTTACTTTCCCAAAAAGCAGTTCAAGCTCAAAAAAATATAACAAAACAGCAATTAATTTGGTACGGATATTATAATATTTTAAACATAAATGATAACTGGAATTTAAAAAGTGAAATACAAGAAAGGCAATTTGTAAAACCAACAGCCCAACATCAATTGGTTTTTAGAACTAATCTAGAAAGAAAATTAATAGATAAATGGAATTCATCTGTTGGACTTACATTTTTTTTGCAAAGTTCACATAATCCAAATTCAGAAAGTAAACAAGTAATTCCTGAATTAAGACCAGATGTTGGAATTAGCAATAAACAAAAAGTTTCATTTTTTACAATTTTACAAAGGTATAAGCTAGAAGCACGATTCTTTAATGTTCTAAAAGATGATCATAGAACAAATGAGTATAAGTTTTCTAATTTCAGATTTAGATATCAGTTAGGTTTAGATTTTTTACTATTTGAAAAAGAAAAATCAGATAAAGTTATTTTAAAAATAAAGGACGAAGTAATGCTAAACGTTGGGAAAAAAATTGTGAAAAACACATTTAATCAGAATAGAATTTATTTAGGATTGAATTATGTTATTAATCCGTCAATTTCAGTAGAAATTGGATATATGAATTGGTTTCAACAACAATCGTCAGGTGTTGATTTTTATAATAGAGATATTGTTAGGTTTTCATTGTTTCATAAACTGTCTTTTAAAAATAATAAACATGAGTAATAATACATTATTTCCAGTATTTCTTAAAACTGAAACGGCTCATTTTTTAATAGTAGGTGGTGGAAACGTAGGTTTAGAAAAAACAGAAACATTATTGAGGCAAAATTCTAATATTGCTATAACTATAGTGGGAACTATTATATATCCAAAATTGAAAGCAGTTATAGAAAAACATTCTAATATTAAATCATTTGAACGACCTTTTGAGAAGGATGATCTTGATGATATAGATTTTGTAATTATTGGAACAGATAGTTCAGAAGTGAATTTGGAAGTTAGAAACTTAGCAAAAGAAAGAGGAATAAAAGTTAATGCAGCTGATCAACCTGCTTTGTGTGATTTTTATTTAGGTTCAATTGTGAATAAAGGAAGTGTTAAGATAGCAATTTCAACTAATGGAAAGTCACCAGTTCTAGCTCGTAGAATGAGAGAATATTTTACAGAAATAATTCCTGATGATATTGAAAATAGTGTGGAAAGTTTAAATAAGTTTAGAGCAAATCATAAAGGGAGTTTTCAAGAAAAGTTAAACGATTTGAATAAATTAACACAAGGATTTGAAAGTGTTAAAAAAGAAGGTGGTCAGAAAAAATACAAAAGATTAGTGTTCACATTAGCACTGTCTTTTCTTATGTTTTTTGTTGGTTTCGGATTGTCTACATATGTGTCTTTTTCGTCTTTTAAAGAAGGATTAAATTATATCCCAAATGAGTTTTATTATATGCTTTTAATAGGTTTTATTGCCCAATTAATAGATGGAGCTGTTGGATTAGGTTATGGTGTAACTTGTGCAACGAGTATGATGCTTCTTGGGGTTAAATTGCCAGCAATAAGTGGTAGTATTCACACAGCGGAAATGTTTTCCAGTGCAATAAGTGGATATTCACATTATAAATTCGGTAATGTAAATAAGAAAATGCTTGTTTGGTTAGCTATTTTTGGAGTTTTAGGAGCTGTTCTAGGAGCGTATTTGCTTATATATTTAGGAAATGAATACGAACAAATAGCTTATGTAGTTCTTTCATCTTATACTTTTATTATTGGAATTCGATTATTAGTCTTGGCTTTTAAAAAAATTCAATTGAAGAAAAAAATAAAATTTTTAGGATTTTTAGGATTTTCAGGTGGTTTTATGGATGCTTTCGGTGGAGGAGGTTGGGGACCTATTGTGACATCTACATTATTAGCAAAAGGGAGAAAGTCAAAATATGTCATTGGAACAGTTAGTTTAGCTGAATTTTTTGTAACAATGTCTGCTTCAATTGTATTTTTTACATCATTGGGAGTTAGTCATTGGTATATTATTTTAGGACTAATTCTCGGAGGAATTGTTGCAGCTCCTATTGCAGCAAGATTAGCAGGGAAATTGCCTAAAAAAGCAGCGTTAATATTGGTTGCTTTCTTGGTTATAGTGTTTAGTATAAGGGTGTTCGTTAAGATAATTTAAAGAATGTTAATCTGTTAGAATTAAAAATTGTTTATCATTATTATTTTAGATTTTTTTTCATTTAAAATTATTTAATATAACAAAATTTAGAAAAATAATCTATTTATTTTTTTATATTAGAAAAACAATCTATTTTTGCAGAGATAATTTAAAGGATAAAGATGAGTTTTAAAATGTGTAATATGTTGATGATAATGTGGAGAAATTCGCAGAGGCAATGTATTGTATAGTTTTTAAATTTAAAAGTACAAAAGCCTCTGTTTTAAATGGAGGCTTTTTTGTACTTGAAAAGTAAAAATAAATTTTTATTAATAATAATTAACAAATATGAAAATAAAGAATATGGATATGTTTTATAATATGATGTGCATGTGCACTATGGTTTCCTGTTGCCAAAAGCGAAAGACTTAATTTTAATTATGTTCCATATTTAAAAAGTCCTTTTGGTAAAATTGCCCAAAGGACTTTTTATTTGGGACGCAAATCACAAAATAATAATAAATAAAAAAATAAAAAAATGAGTACACAAAAATTTTCAACAAACGCACTTCATGCCGGACACGATGTTTCAACAAATGCTGGAACTAGAGCAGTGCCAATTTATCAAACAACTTCTTATGTGTTTAATAATTCAGATCATGCAGCTAATCTTTTCGGACTTACAGAAGCAGGTTATATCTATACAAGATTAAATAATCCTACAAATGATGTCTTAGAGCAAAGATTAGCGCAGTTAGAAGGAGGTTTAGGTGCAGTTGTTACAGCTTCTGGAACAGCAGCAATTTCTACAGCTTTATTAGTATTGCTTAAAGCAGGTGATCATATTGTAGCATCAAGTAGTTTATATGGAGGAACATATAATTTATTAAGCGTAACACTTCCTAGACTTGGAATTACAACCACGTTTGTTGATCCATCAAAAGCAGAAAATTTTGATAATGCAATCAAAGAAAATACAAGGGTGATTTTTGCAGAAAGTTTAGGTAATCCAAAATTAGATGTACTAGATTTAAAAGCAATTTCAACTGTCGCAAAATCAAATAAAATTCCTTTTATAGTAGATAATACAGTTGCTACTCCATATTTGTTAAATCCAATTGCTCACGGTGCTGATATCGTAATTCATTCTTTAACAAAATATATAACAGGTAATGGAACTTCATTAGGAGGAGTTATTATTGATGCTGGTAAATTTGATTGGAGTAATGGTAAATTTCCTGAATTTACAGAACCTTCTGCAGGTTATCACGGACTAAAATATTATGAAGTATTAGGCGCTGCATCATATATTGCTAAAGTGCGTATTGAAGGGCTGCGCGATTTTGGAGCTGCTTTGAGTCCGTTTAATGCTTTTCAAACCATACAAGGTTTAGAGACATTATCTATTAGAATTAAAAAACATAGTGAAAATACATTGGCTCTAGCAAAGTGGTTAAAAAATCAAGAGCAAGTTGCTTGGGTAAATTATCCAGGACTTGAGGATTCAGTATATCATAATTTGGCTAAAGAATATTTGCCAGAAGGACAAAGTGGAATAGTTACTTTCGGACTTAAAGGTGGTTTTGAAGCAGCTAAAAAAGTAGCCGACAATACTAAATTGTTTTCTCTTCTGGCAAATATAGGGGATACAAAATCATTGATTATTCATCCTGCAAGTACTACTCATCAACAATTATCAGATACAGAACAATTATCAACAGGAGTATCTAAAGATTTAATCAGATTATCAGTTGGTTTAGAAGATATCGAAGATTTAAAAGCCGATTTAAAAGCCGTGTTTGAAACAATTGCGATAGAAAGTATTGTTTAATTTTTTTAAGAATTGATTCTGTTCTTTTATTTTAAAAATAATCCCAAACGAATTTTATGATTTTAAATATGACTGAGTTAAAAGAAATAGTAATTGAAAATTGGATTCTTGAAAATGAAAATGTACGACATAATACATCTGTTTTTTTTCAAACTTTTGGACAACAATTAGGAACAGCACCAGTTGTTCTTGTGAATCATGCGTTAACTGGAAATTCAAATGTTATAGGTGAAAATGGGTGGTGGAATGATTTAATAGGAAAAAGTAAAACAATCGACACTGATTATTATACCATTTTAGCTATAAATATTCCAGGAAATGGTTTTGATGGGAACAGTGAAAACCTTATCAATGATTATAAAGAATATACAATCAGAGATGTGGCAAAACTTTTTTGGAAAGTTGTTTTTCAGTTAAATATAGAATCTCTTTTTGCAGTTATTGGAGGAAGTTTAGGAGGAGCAATAGCATGGGAAATGGCAGTGATAGAACCCAATTTAATTAAAAATGTTATTCCAATTGCAACCGATTGGAAAGCAACTGACTGGATGATTGCTAATGTTTTAG
Organism: Flavobacterium sediminilitoris; assembly: GCF_023008245.1. Classification (NCBI taxonomy): domain Bacteria; kingdom Pseudomonadati; phylum Bacteroidota; class Flavobacteriia; order Flavobacteriales; family Flavobacteriaceae; genus Flavobacterium; species Flavobacterium sediminilitoris. Next base: position 764,131 of record NZ_CP090145.1, on the reverse strand, counting down.
TACAAGATAATATTCTAAACAATTCTTCAAATCCAATACATGACGCTAGAATACATGCAATGTTGATTTACAGAACACCTCAGTCATTAAAATATAAATTTAAAAGAAAAATCAACTCAGGTAACTCATTGTTTGAAATTGAAAATTGGTTAAATCATCATGGAAAAAAGTTAGAAAGTAGGTTTCAATTACAAGCTTATAAACTGATGAATCATTTATTAAAGACAAATGATATCACTAGAGGAAGAAAAGAAGTAGAAACAATAATTAAAGAAATAAAATCAAACATTCATATTATTTCAATCGATACAGACTATTTTTTTGTAGCAAATGAGGATAGAGAAACATATGAAAAACTAAAATTTTTAAAAGAAAACATACAGTATCACGAAATAAATTCTATTCATGGGCACGATGCTTTTTTGATTGAATATAAACAACTTAATGAGATTTTGGATAATGTATTCAATATAACTTATATAAATAATTAAAAGAATGAAAATATTAAAATTTGGAGGTAAATCTCTTGCAAATAAAGAAGGTTTAGAAAAAGTAATTCAAATTATTGCACAAAAATATTTTAGTAATGAAGCTGTTGTGGTTGTGGTTTCAGCTAGATCAAATGCTACAAATGAATTAATAGATTTACTTGATAAAGCACAAAAAGGAGTAAATTATAATGCAGAACTAGAAGCGTTTAAAATATATCAAAACAACGGATTATCAAATACTATTTTTACAGATGAATTTTCTCAATTAGATAAACTATTGGAAGGAGTAAGTTTATTGGGAGATTTTAGTAGTAGAATAAAAGATCAAGTTGTTGCAATAGGTGAATTAATATCAGCAAAATACCTTTCATATTTATTAAATGAAAAAAGCATAAAAGCAAACTTTGTTGATGCACGTAATCTTATAAAAACAGACAATAATTTTGGGAATGCACAACCATTAGATACAATATCAAAAAAGAATGTAATTACTTTTTTTAATAATCAGCCAGAAGGAGTTAATATTGTTACAGGATTTATCGCTTCAACAGTAAATGGAGAAACTACAACATTAGGAAGAAATGGAAGTAATTATACTGCTTCATTGTTAGCAAACTATTTAGATGCTCAAGAATTTCAAAATTACACTCATGTTGATGGAATTTTTACAGCTAATCCAGAACTTGTAACCAATGCAAGAAAAATTGAAAAACTATCATTTAATGAAGCAAATGAGTTGGCAAATTTTGGAGCTAATATATTACACGCTAAAACAATTATTCCATTAGTTGAAAAAAATATTCCATTAAGAATATTAAATACGTTTAATCCAGATAATCAAGGAACGCTTATTACAGCAGAACAAACAGATGAAGGAATTAAGTCGCTTTCTATTCTTAATAATGTGTCACTTCTAAATTTAGAAGGACGTGGACTTTTAGGAAAAACAGGAGTTGACGCTAGAATTTTTAGAGTAATGGGCGATAATAATATAAGTGTAAGTATTATATCTCAAGGTTCGTCAGAAAGAGGAATAGGAATAGTTGTGGAAACAGAAAAAGCAACAAAAGCACTTATCGAATTGGAAAAAGAATTTGAAAATGATTTTTATACAAAAGACGTAAATAGAATTTCTGCAAATGATAATATTTCGGTAATATCTATAATTGGTCAAGATTTAAGTACTTTTCATAAACCTTATACAGCACTGATTAAAAATAAAATTGTTCCTATACTTTTTAATAACACAACAACGGGAAGAAATATAAGTTTAGTAATTAATAAAACCGATTTGAAAAGAGCATTAAATGTTATTCATGGTGAAATTTTTGGAGTTTCTAAGAAAATTAATATTGCAGTATTCGGACATGGATTAGTAGGAGGAACATTAATTAATCAAATTTTAAACTCTACTTCAGCTATTGAAAAACGTAAAAAAATTGAACTTAATGTTTTTGCAATCGCTAACTCTAAAAAAATAGTGTTTAATAATAATGGGATTGGTGATAATTGGAAATCTGAAATAGAAACAAACGGAATTTCGTATGAAGTTCAAGATGTAATTAAATATGCTATAGAAAATAATTTAGAAAATTTAATAGCAATAGATAATACTGCAAGTAAAGATTTTGTCGAAAATTATATAGCACTTATAGAAAACGGATTTGACTTAGTATCTTCAAATAAAGTCGCAAATACATTGAGTTATGACTTTTATAAAACATTAAGAAGTGCAATAGATAAAAATCAAAAAAATTATCTATATGAAACAAATGTTGGAGCAGGACTACCTTTAATCGATACAATTAAATTATTGCATTTGTCAGGAGAAAATATTACAAAAATTAAAGGAGTGTTTTCAGGATCATTGAGTTATTTGTTTAATACTTTTTCAAAAGAAAAGAAAGACTTTAGTTCAGTGTTGAAAGAAGCAGTAGATAAAGGGTATACAGAGCCAGATCCAAGAGAAGATTTGTGCGGAAATGATGTGGCAAGAAAAGTACTTATTTTGGCTAGAGAACTAGATTTACAAAATGAATTTGAAGAAATTAAAATTGATAATTTAATTCCAGAACACTTGCAAACAATTTCTCAAAATGAATTTTTTGAAAGAATAGATGAGTTTAATAGTGTATATCAAAATATAAAAGAAAATCAAGAACCAAACCATGTATTGCGTTACATAGGAGAATTATCAGGAGATTTACAAAAGGAAAAAGGAGTTTTAGAAGTAAAATTAGTTTCTGTTTCAGAAAATTCAGCACTTGGACAATTAAAAGGATCAGACTCGCTATTTGAAATTTATACAGAATCTTATGGAGAAAGACCTATTGTGATTCAAGGAGCAGGAGCAGGAGCATCAGTAACAGCAAGAGGTGTTTTTGGAGACATACTTAGATTAGCAGAAAAAAATTAATTATGGAAAATACAGAATTTGGTTTTGAAACCCAAGCTATTCGCACTCAACTAAATCGTTCGCAATATTTAGAACATTCAGTGCCTTTATATTTAACATCTAGCTTCGTTTTTGAAGATGCAGAAGATATGAGGGCTTCTTTTACAGAAGAAAAAGTAAGAAATATCTATAGTAGATTCTCAAACCCAAATACAACAGAGTTTGTAGAAAAAATATGTCAAATGGAAGGAGCAGATGACGGATGTGCATTTGCAACAGGAATGGCAGCCGTTTATAGTACGTTTGCAGCATTGTTAAACGCAGGAGATCATATAGTGTCAGTAGGAAGTGTTTTTGGATCAACGCATACATTGTTTACTAAGTATTTTCCAAAATGGAATATTACAACAAGTTATTTTGATATCAATAAACCAGAAACAATAGAAAGCTATATTCAACCTAATACAAAAATTCTATTTGCAGAATCGCCTACAAACCCAGCCGTTGATATTATTGATTTAGAACTTCTGGGTAAGATTGCTAAAAAGCATAATTTAATTTTAATTATAGATAATTGTTTTGCAACACCATATCTTCAAAACCCTATAAAATTTGGAGCAGATTTAGTAGTTCATTCAGCAACAAAATTAATAGACGGACAAGGAAGAGTATTGGGTGGTGTAGTAGTAGGAAACAAACAATTAGTAAGAGAGATTTATTTGTTTTCTAGAAATACAGGACCAGCAATGTCACCATTTAATGCATGGGTATTGTCAAAAAGTTTAGAAACACTTGCAATAAGAGTAGAAAAACATTGTGAAAATGCTTTAAAAGTGGCTCAATTTTTAGAAACCCATCCAGGTGTTAAACAAGTAAAGTATCCATTTTTAAAATCACATCCTCAATATGAAGTTGCTAAAAAGCAAATGAAATTAGGAGGAAATATAGTAGCATTTGAAATAGAAGGAGGAATAGAAAAAGGAAGGCAATTCCTAGATAAAATTAAATTCTGCTCTTTATCAGCAAATTTAGGAGATACAAGAACAATTGTTACACATCCAGCATCAACAACACATAGTAAATTATCTTTAGAAGAAAGATTAGCAGTAAGTATAACAGATGGATTAGTACGTGTTTCTGTTGGTTTGGAAACAATTGAAGATGTAATTAAAGATCTAAGACAAGCTCTTGATTAAGTTTTTTAGAAAAATAAACCATGATAAGTTTATTTTTTAAGTTTTAAAACTTTTTTTAGCTGCTTAATGATATATGAGTAGATTATATTTCTAAAAAAATATTTTTATGATTACATTTGCAGAGTTCTTAAATTTTAATGTTGTTATCATGAAAGGCGGAGGGAATAGACCCAGTGAAACCTTAGCAACCCTATTCTAGTAGAAGGTGCTACATTCTATCCTTAAATTCTAACTAATTTTTGTTTAAAGTTTAAAAGGAGCAGATAACCAGAGATTTTTCTCTCTTTTTTTAGATAACATATTATTTTTTTGAAGCAAATACATTACGTGTTTTAAAAATGTTTTGTTCCTGCTGTTCACTAAATCTTTTTCTTGTTTTTAGGAAACAAGAAAAAGGATATCGTTTCCATCAGGGCTAATAACAAACTAATGGATTTTTTGGTTTTGTAGTTAAAATAAAAACCAAGAACAATAATTGATTAAGTAAAAATTATGTCAAAAATTAACCAAGCAATAAAAGAAAGAATTCTCATTCTAGATGGAGCAATGGGAACAATGCTTCAACGTTATAATTTTTCTGAAGAAGATTTTAGAGGAGAACGATTCAAAGATTTTCCACATCCATTAAAAGGAAATAATGACTTATTGTCAATTACGCAACCAGAAGCGGTAAAAGAAGTTCATAGACTATATTTTCAAGCAGGAGCAGATATTGTAGAAACAAATACTTTTTCAGGGACTACAATAGGGATGGCAGATTATCATTTGGAAGATCTAGTGTATGAGCTTAATTATGAATCAGCAAAAATAGCACGTCAAGTTGCAGATGAGTTTACAGATAAATCACGTTTTGTTGCAGGTTCAATAGGACCTACAAACAGAACAGCAAGTATGAGTCCAGATGTTAATGATCCAGGATATAGAGCGATTACGTTCGACGAACTAAGAATAGCATATAAACAGCAAGTTGAAGCATTGATAGATGGCGGATCAGATTTACTGTTAGTTGAAACAATTTTCGACACATTAAATGCAAAAGCAGCTTTGTTTGCAATTGAAGAAGTTAAAGAAGAAAGAGGAATAGATATTCCAATAATGGTTTCAGGAACAATAACGGATGCGTCAGGAAGAACATTATCCGGACAAACAGTAGAAGGGTTTTTAATATCAATAGAACATATTCCTTTATTGTCTGTAGGATTCAATTGTGCATTAGGAGCAGATCAATTAAAACCATATTTAAAAAGATTAGCACATAATACACAATTAAATATATCAGCTCATCCAAATGCTGGATTGCCAAATGCTTTTGGAGAATACGATCAAACACCAGAAGAAATGCAAGCTTTAATTAAAGAATATTTACAAGATGGATTAGTAAATATTATAGGAGGATGTTGTGGAACAACTCCAGAGCATATTAAGTTAATTGCAGATGTAGCGGCAGAATTTAAACCAAGAAAAATAGAAGTTGAAGCATAATGAAAGAAGGAAACTGTAAAAAATATTTAAAACTTTCAGGATTAGAACCTTTAATTGTAACTCCAGAAACAAATTTTGTAAATGTTGGAGAGCGTACAAATGTAACAGGATCTCGTAAATTTCTTCGGTTAATAAGGGAAGAAAAATATGAAGAAGCTTTAGATATTGCTAGAAACCAAGTTGAAGGAGGAGCACAAATCATCGATATAAATATGGATGAAGGAATGCTTGATGGAGTGTATGCAATGACTAAATTTCTAAATCTTATTGCAGCAGAACCAGATATAGCACGTGTTCCTGTCATGGTGGATAGTTCAAAATGGGAAATTATTGAAGCAGGATTAAAAGTAATTCAAGGAAAAGGAATTGTAAATTCTATCTCATTAAAAGAAGGAAAAGAAGCTTTTATCCATCATGCCAAATTAATTAAAAGATATGGTGCGGCTGTAATTGTAATGGCATTTGATGAAGCAGGTCAGGCTGATACATATGAAAGGCGTATAGAAATTTGTAAAAGATCTTATGATATTTTGGTAGATGAGGTTAATTTTCCGGCAGAAGATATCATATTTGATCCTAATATTTTTCCAGTTGCAACTGGAATGGAAGAGCATAAATTGAATGCATTAGATTTTTTCAGAGCTACAAAATGGATTCGTGAAAATTTGCCTTATGCTGGAATTTCAGGCGGAGTGAGTAATGTTTCATTTTCATTTAGAGGTAATGATAAAGTAAGAGAAGCTATGCACTCTGCGTTCCTTTTTCATGCAATAAAGAATGGAATGACTATGGGAATCGTAAATCCTGAAATGTTAGAAATTTATGATGAAATAGATAAGAATTTATTAGAACATGTTGAAGATGTTTTATTAAACAGAAGAGAAGATGCTACAGAAAGACTTTTAGATTTAGCAGAAAGTTATATTGGAGAAACTAAATCTAATGAAAAAGTAGTTCAAGAATGGAGAAGTGGAACAATTCAAGAAAGGTTAACGCATTCGTTAGTAAAAGGAATAGATGAATTTATTGAAATAGATGTTGAAGAAGCAAGAAAAAATGCTGTAAAAGCAATTGAAGTTATTGAGATTAATTTAATGGCAGGAATGAATGTAGTAGGAGATTTATTTGGAAGCGGAAAAATGTTCTTGCCTCAAGTAGTTAAATCAGCTCGTGTAATGAAAAAAGCAGTTGCTTATCTTTTGCCATATATAGAAGCGGAGAAAACAGGGAATTCTTCAAGTGCTGGAAAAGTGTTAATGGCTACAGTAAAAGGAGATGTTCATGATATAGGTAAAAATATTGTAGCCGTAGTTTTAGGGTGTAATAATTTCGAAATTATCGATTTAGGAGTTATGGTTCCACCAGAAAAAATTATTGAAACTGCTATTCGTGAAAATGTAGATATAATAGGATTGAGTGGCTTAATTACACCTTCGCTAGATGAAATGGTATATTTAGCAAAGGAAATGGATAAATTGAATATAAAAATTCCTATTATGATAGGTGGAGCAACTACTTCTAGAGCACATACAGCAGTAAAAATTGCACCAGAGTATAAAGAAACAGTTGTTCATGTCAATGATGCGTCCAGAGCAGTTACGGTTGCAAGTAATTTGTTGCAAAAGGAAACTAAACTAAATTATGTAAAAACCATTAGAGAAGAATATGATAAATTAAGAGATGGTTATTTGAATAGAAGTAGAGATAAAAATTATCTTTCAATTGAAGAAGCAAGAAAAAATAAAATAAAAATAGATTGGGATAATTATAATCCTGTTAAACCTAATTTTATAGGAGCAAAAACAATAGAAGTTGATTTGGCCGATTTGGTCGATTTTATAGATTGGACGCCTTTTTTTCAGTCGTGGCAATTATTTGGAAAATATCCAGCTATTTTAACAGATGAGATAGTAGGTGAGCAAGCAACAAATTTATTTCTTGATGCAAAAACAATGTTGAAACAGATAATTTCAGAAAAATGGTTTATAGCTAAAGGAATTTATGGTGTTTTTCCAGCTAATCAAGTAAATGATGATGATATTTTAGTTTCTGATGAAAATGGAAATGAGTTAGTTAAATTTCTGACCTTGCGTCAACAGTCTCTTAAAACGGTTGGAGCACCTAATATTGCACTGTCAGACTTTATAGCTCCAAAAGGAATAGGAAAGCAAGACTATATAGGATGCTTTTGCGTGAGTACTGGCTTTGGTGTTGATGAAAAAGCAGCAGAGTTTGAAAAAGAATTAGATGATTATAATTCTATTCTAGTTAAAGCTCTTGGAGATAGGTTTGCTGAAGCATTTGCTGAATATTTACATTTAAAAATAAGAAAAGAAATTTGGGGTTATGCTTCTGATGAAAACTTATCAAATAACGAATTAATTAAAGAACAATATAACGGAATTCGCCCTGCACCAGGATATCCGGCTTGTCCAGATCATTTAGAAAAACCAACAATTTGGAAGCTATTAAATGTAGAACAAGAAATAGGTGTTATTCTTACAGAAAGTATGGCAATGTGGCCTGCATCATCAGTTTCAGGATATTATTTTGCAAATCCAGAAAGTAAATATTTTGGCTTAGGAAAAATAAAAGAAGATCAAGTAGTTGATTATGCAAAAAGAAGAAGTATAAGTGTTGAAAAAGCTACAAAATGGTTAAATCCTAATATAGCTGATTAATTATGAGTTCTTAAAATTATAAGGCTTAGTTATTGCAAATACATCATATAATTCACAATATATAAATAAAATGAAAGTTACCGAACATATACATAATGCAAATGGGAAATCATTGTTTTCATTTGAAATATTACCACCTTTAAAAGGACAAAATATTCAATCAATTTTTGATGGTATTGATCCTTTAATGGAATTTAATCCTCCGTTTATTGATGTAACATATCATCGTGAAGAATATGAATATAAAGAATTAGATAATGGTCTTTTGCAAAAGAAGATTGTTAAAAAAAGACCAGGAACAGTTGGAATTTGTGCAGCCATTCAAAATAAATATAATGTAGATGCTATTCCTCATATTTTATGCGGTGGCTTTACAAAAGAAGATACAGAAAATCTTTTAATCGATTTAGATTTTTTAGGAATTGATAATGTAGTAGCGCTTCGTGGAGATGCAGTTAAAAGCGAAATTTATTTTAAACCTGAAAAAGAAGGAAATAAATATGCGGGTGAGTTAGTAACTCAAATTTCAAACTTAAATAATGGGTTTTATTTGGATTCCGATTTACAAAACTCAACTAAAACTAATTTTTGTATTGGAGTAGCAGGATATCCAGAGAAACACATGGAAGCGCCAAGTATGGATAGTGATATTCATTTCTTAAAACAAAAAATAAAAAATGGAGCGGATTATATTATTACTCAAATGTTCTTTGATAATCAAAAATTCTTTGATTATGTAGCCAAATGTCGTGCTGCTGGAATTACAGTTCCTATTATTCCAGGATTAAAACCTATTGTTACAAAAAGACAATTAAATCTAATTCCTCATAGGTTTAAAGTGGATTTACCAGATGATTTAATAAATGAAATCATAAAAGCAAAGGATAATGATGGTGTTAGAGATATAGGGATTGAATGGTGTATTTCTCAAAGCAAAGAGTTGCTAAAAGCAGGAATTCCTGTGTTGCATTATTATTCTATGGGTAAATCAGACAACATAAAAACTATCGCTAAAGAAATTTTTTAAACAAGATAGTTAAATCGTTAAAATGCATTTTTTACAGATAAAATGCATTTTTATGAATTCTTTATAATTGGTTCTTTCTTTTTGAGTTGTATTGATGATAATTTGTCTAATATTTATTTTTTATAAATTTTATTTAAAAAATTAACAAATATATGTAATTATTTTGCAAAATATAGTGGTTCTTTGTAAATATAGTGTTTGCTTATTTGAAAAATATGGCTTAATATTACGTTAAATAAAAATAGAGTCATTTATGAAAAAAATTATGCTAATTTTAGTTTTTTTATTTGTTTTTCAAGTTGATTATGCAAATACAAGTGATCCTCTTTTATCTCAAGCAAAAGAATATAGTTTGAATGAAAATTATTCTGATGCAATTAAAATGTATAAAGAATATTTGAATAATACTGATGATTTAGAACTTAAAAATGTTTATATTGAAATGGCAAATTGCTTTTTTAAAATAGATGATAAAGATTCAGCAATAAAATATATAAAAAAAGCCATCACAAAATATGGTTTTAATGAAGAAGACTTTATTTATAATAATGTTTTAGATTCTAAATTGTCAAAATATGCTTTGTCTGTTTTTTATGATGATTTAGATTCTCTTTACCAGAAATACAATGCGACTTTAAATTAAATTTTTTTAAATTTTACAAAAAAAAGGTTCCCACGTTATAATTATAGTGGGAACCTTTTTTGCATATAGTTTTTTATTTTTTAGATGTTTTCTCTCTAAATATTTGTTCTAAGTTTTTGTTTTTCAAATTTAATTGAAGAATTTTTAATTGCTTGTCTTGAGCAAAATCAAATATTTTAGATCTCATGTCTTTTTCAGATTCAAATGTTAATTCAAAATTTGTTTCATTTAAACTAATTACAGAAACTAACTCTGAGAATATTTTAAAATCTTCAATAGATATAGTTTTATCAAATTCTACTTCAATTACTTGTTTTGTTTGTTCCTTTACAAGAGTTTTTAAATTTTTGTCTTCAACTATTTTTCCGTTATTAATGATAATAACTCTATTGCAAATAGCTTCAACCTCTTGCATAATATGAGTTGATAAAAAAACAGTTTTGTCTTTGCCTATGTTTTTTATTAATTCTCTTATTTCAACTAATTGATTTGGATCTAGTCCAGTCGTAGGTTCGTCTAAAATTAATACTTCGGGATCATGTAATAAAGCACAAGCTAAACCAACACGCTGTCTATATCCTTTCGATAGTTGACCTATTTTTTTATTACTTTCAGGGGTTAATCCAGTTAGTTGTATGACTTCTTCAATTCTAGATTTCTTTACTTTATAAACATCAGCATTGAAAGACAAGTATTCTCTAATATATAAATCTAAGTATAATGGATTATGTTCAGGTAAATAACCAACAGATTGTTGAACCGATTTTGTAGCAGTCTCTATATCAAAATTGTTTACAGATGCTGTTCCAGAATCTGGAATTAAATAGGTAGTTAAAATTTTCATTAATGTAGATTTTCCGGCGCCATTTGGACCAAGAAAACCAACAATTTCTCCTTTCTTTATTGAAAAAGAAATAGTGTCTAGTGCTTTTTGAGTGCCATAGTTTTTAGAGATGTTTTGAACTTCTATTGACATAATAATCCAAGTTTTAGCAAAAGTAAAGTTTTTTAAATTAAAAATATTTTTTTAAAAAAGTATTTTAGAAAGTTTTTTTTTATAAATTAGCAGCTTCAAAATATATAGCAACTAATGTTAGTAACAACAACATTTTATTTTAACAATTCTTTTTATTTCTTCTGGAGACAGTTAAGGGATTGTTTTGCTATTATTTAATGTAAGAAAATAATAAATTATAACATACAATCCCGATTTTTTAATCGGGATTTTTTTTGTTTAAAATCGTATGAAACTAAAAGTAGCAATACAGGGAATTCAGGGATCATTTCATCATCAAGTAGCACATCAATACTTTGGTAGCTCTATTTCGTTAAATGAATGTTCCTCTTTTAATGAGGTAGTTAAAAGTCTGAAATCTAATACTTCAGATAAGGCGGTAATGGCATTGGAGAATTCTATTGCTGGATCAATATTACCTAATTATGCATTGATTGATAATAATAATTTACATATTATAGGTGAGTTTTTATTAGATATTCATATGAATCTAATGGTTCTACCAGGGCAAAATATTTATGATATTAAGGAAGTGCATTCACATCCTATTGCCTTATTGCAATGCGCAAATTTCTTCAATGAATATCCGCATATTAAATTAGTTGAAAGTTCAGATACAGCAATTACAGCGCAAAGAATACAAGAACAACAATTAAAAGGAATTGGTGCGTTAGCTAGTCCAGTAGCAGCTTCTATTTATAGTTTGGAAATAATAGCTTCGGGTGTTCATACTATTAAAAGTAATAAAACAAGATTCGTAATATTAAAATCTACAAACAAAGAAATTTCAAAAGAATTAATAACAAAAGCGTCTATAAAATTTGAGTTAGATGACACGTCAGGTGCTTTGGCTACAGTTTTGAATGTTTTGAATAATTGTAAGTTGAATTTGACTAAAATTCAATCAATGCCTGTAATCGAGACTCCTTTTAAATATGCTTTTTTCGTTGATTTAGTATTTGAAAAATATAAACATTTTGAGAAAGCGAAGAGCTTGTTAGAGATTATGACAACTCATTTTAAAGTTTTGGGTGAATACAAAAATGCCAAATTATGATAACAACAGCCAACAGACTCAATACGGCACAAGAATACTACTTTTCTAAAAAACTGAAAGAAGTTCGTCAACTAATAGCTGATGGAAAACCAATCATCAATATGGGAATAGGAAGTCCAGATTTGTTGCCTTCACCAAAAGTGATTGAAGCCATTCAAAAAGCCATGTTTGATGAAAAAGCACATGAATACCAAAGTTATCAAGGATTACCAGAATTAAGAAAAGAAATGGCAAACTTTTATCAATCACATTTTAAGATTGGTTTGGATTTTAATTCAGAAATTTTGCCATTAATCGGTTCAAAGGAAGGAATTATGCATATTTCAATGGCTTTTTTAAATGAAGGAGATGAAGTTTTAATTCCTAATCCAGGATACCCAACTTATGCAGCTGTTACGGAATTAGTTCAAGCCAAAACGGTTTATTACGATTTAAAGGATAAAACCAATTGGCAACCAGATTTCGAAAAGTTAGAACAACAAGACTTATCTAAAGTTAAACTAATGTGGGTGAGTTATCCACATATGCCAACAGGAGTTAACGGTTCATTAGAATTATTTGAAAAACTAATTGCTTTTGGAAAAAAACATAAAATTTTAATTGTAAATGACAATCCATATAGTTTTGTTTTAAATGAAAACCCAACATCAATCCTTCAAGTTAAAGATGCTAAAGACATTGCAATAGAACTAAATTCCTTAAGTAAAACTTATAATATATCAGGTTGGAGAGTTGGAATGGTTTTAGGAAATCCAAATTTTATAGAAGCAATTCTAAAAGTAAAAAGCAACATGGATTCTGGAATGTTTTATGGCATTCAAAAAGGAGCAATTGAAGCTTTAAAATTAGACAAGACGTGGTTTGAAACCCAAAATAAAGTGTACAAAAAGCGTAAAGATTTAGTAATTCAATTAGCTGAAAAATTAGGATGCGAAGTGGTTAAAAATTCCGTTGGATTATTCGTTTGGGCAAAATTACCAAGTCGTATAAAGTCTTCAGAAATATTTATTGATAAAATATTAATGGAAAAAAACATTTTCATAACACCAGGAACAATTTTCGGAAGTAACGGAAATGGATATATTCGTTTTTCATTATGTGTCACAGAAGATAAAATAAAGGAAGCAATTGCGAGATTTTAACTAAAAAATGTTGGAATTTTATGAAAGTTTATATAATAGGGATAGGTTTAATTGGAGGCTCAATGGCTTTGGATTTAAAATCACATTTTAAAAAAGCTATATTTTTTGGAATAGATGCCAGTGAAAATAATTTGGAAGAAGCCATAAAATTGGGGATTATTGACCAAAAAACAACTGAAGACAAATTAATTAACGCAGATTTAGTAATCGTTGCTGTGCCAGTTAACGTGGCTTTGGTAATTTTGCCAAAAGTTTTAAATGTGATTAATGATAATGCTCTTGTTATTGATGTTGGTTCAACCAAATTTCCAATATGTGAAGTTGTTGCAAATCACAAAAGAAGAAGGAATTTTTTAGCAACCCATCCAATTGCAGGAACAGAATTTTCCGGACCAAATGCAGCAGTCAAAGAGTTGTTTAAAGGCAAAACTAACATCATTTGTGAAGTAGAAAAAACAGCTTATAAACAACAAGAGATGGCTTTAGATTTATTTCAAAAACTAGGAATGAGAATTAGATATATGGATGCAAAATCACATGATAAACACATTGCTTATGTGTCACATTTATCGCATATAAGTTCATTTATGCTAGGAAAAACAGTAATTGAAAAAGAAAAAAACGAAAGAGATATTTTTGACATGGCAGGAAGTGGATTTGAAAGTACGGTTCGATTAGCTAAAAGTTCACCAGCTATGTGGACACCCATTTTCAAGCAAAATAAAACCAATATAATTGAAACATTAAATGAATACATAATAAATTTAACGAAATTTAAAGAATTACTTCAAAATGATAATTATGATGAGGTTTTCAATGAAATGCAGAATACAAATAGAATTAAAGAAATATTAAAGTAAATTGTTATCAGTTGTGTGTTATTGGCTTTAAAACAGACAACACACAACAGACGACCTACAACAAAAGAAATATGGAAAATAAAAAAGAAATGAGAACATGGTTAGATGATTTTAAACTAGATCATCCATTAGTTATTGCTGGTCCATGTAGTGCAGAAACAGAAGAGCAAGTACTTCAGATAGCAAATGAATTAAAAAATTCTGATGTATCTGTTTTTAGAGCAGGAATTTGGAAGCCAAGAACAAGACCAGGAGGATTTGAAGGAGTTGGAGCTATAGGTTTAAAGTGGTTGCAAAAAGCAAAAGCTGAGACAGGACTTTTAATGGCAACAGAAGTAGCAAATGCAAATCACGTTCAGTTGGCAATAGAACATGATATCGATGTTCTATGGATTGGGGCACGAACAGCAGTAAATCCTTTTGCTATTCAAGAAATTGCTGACGCATTAGAAGGAACAGATAAAATAGTATTATTAAAAAATCCTGTAAACCCAGATCTGTCCTTATGGATAGGAGGTTTAGAAAGATTATGCAATGCTAATATTAAAAAATTAGGCGTAATTCATAGAGGATTTTCTACTTATGAGAAAACGAAATATAGAAATAATCCAGAATGGCAAATAGCTATTGATATGCAAAATCGTTTTCCTGATTTACCATTAATATGTGATCCGTCTCATATAACAGGAAAAAGAGATATGATTCAAGAAGTATCTCAACAAGCATTAGATTTAAATTTTGATGGATTAATTATTGAAACACATAATGATCCAGATAACGCATGGAGTGATGCTGCGCAACAAGTTACACCTGATACGTTGAAAAGAATGTTCGTAGATTTGAGAGTCAGAAAAGAAACAGACGAAGAAACAGAGTATAATAATAAATTACTACAACTAAGAGCGCAGATAGATACTTATGATGATAAAATTATTGAAGTTATAGGAAATCGTATGCGAATTGCAGATGAAATAGGACAGCTTAAAAAATCTAAAAACGTGGCTATTCTTCAAAATAAACGATGGAACGAAATTTTAGGAAAAATGATTTTAACAGGAGAAGAAAAAGGACTGAGTGAAGAATTCATTTTAAAATTATACAAAGCAATTCATCAAGAAAGTATTAATCATCAGGAAAGAATTGTTAATAAATAATTATTGTTTTCGTATTAAAATTATACAAAGCAATTCATCAAGAAAGTATTAATCATCAGGAAAGAATTGTTAATAAATAATTATTGTTTTCGTAATTTTTTTCTGGCACAATAATTGTAATATTGCATTTTAAAAAAAATAATATTAAATTAAAAGTTTTAACACATGAAGAAAATTATTTTATTAGCGGTTTTTTTTGCTAGTTTTTTAGCAAATGCACAAGCAGACAAAATCTACAAACACAATGGTGAAGTTGTAGAAGGAAAAGTAAAAAAAGTGGAAGAGTATACCATTGTTTTTGTGTATAACGGAGAAGAAGCAGAAAATACAATTGGGAAATATGCAATTGAAAAAATTGTTTATGGAACAAGTGGACGTGAAGAAGAAGTAACAGAGAAAATTGTAATTAACAGTGAGAAAGATTGGGAGAAAGTAGTTATCTTGGAAGAGAAAAGCTATATCGCAGGTCTTAAAAAAGTGGATGAAGTAAGAGGGAAAACAGGATTAATTAATTTTCAAACAGGAAATACTGGAGATAAAAAAGCAGAGAAAAAATTAAAAATGGATGCGGCAAAATTAGGATGTGCGTTTATTTTATTAACTTCTGATAAAACAACAGTTGGAGCTAGTTCTAATCGTTTAGGTGGTTCACAAGCTGTTAAAAAAGGAGTTGCTTACAAATATTAAGAAACAATATGTTTTTTATACTAAATTAAGGTTGCTTTTTTAGCAACCTTTTTTATTTAATTAAAAAGTTACAATATCTTTGTGAAATGACAGGAATCGTTTACAAGTCTACAGGAAGTTGGTACACCGTAAAAACAAAAGACGGTAGTTTCTTAGATTGTCGTATAAAAGGCAAGTTTAGAATAAAAGGGATTAAGAGTACTAATCCAATTGCTGTGGGAGATATAGTTGATTATGATATTGAAAATACAACTGATGAAACTACAGGAGTAATTAATAATATCCATGATAGAAAAAACTATATTGTTAGAAAATCAGTAAATCTTTCTAAGCAAACTCACATCATTGCTTCAAATATTGATATTGTTTTTTTATTAGTTACGATTAATAATCCGCCAACTACTACGAGTTTTATAGATAGATTTTTAGTAACAGCAGAAGCTTATGGAATTGAAGCGGTTTTGGTTTTTAATAAAATAGATACATTTAATGAAGAAACATTAGATGAACAGTTGTTTTTGCAATATACTTATGAAAGTATTGGATATAAAATTTTAAGAGTTTCAGCAAAAGAAAACAAAGGATTAGAAAATCTTAAAAAAATGATGATGAATAAAGTTTCAATGTTTTCTGGTCATTCTGGTGTTGGAAAATCAACATTAGTTAACGCATTGGAACCAACCTTGAATTTAAAAACGAAACAAATTTCAGATTCACATTTACAAGGACAACATACTACAACTTTTGCAGAGATGTTTGACCTGTCTTTTGGAGCAAAAATAATTGATACACCAGGAATAAGAGGTTTTGGAGTTGTAGATATGGAAAAACAAGAAATAGGAGATTATTTCCCAGAATTTTTTGCATTAAAAGAAGGTTGTAAATTTAATAACTGTTTGCATAAGGAAGAACCTCATTGCGCAGTAAAAAAAGCATTAGAGAAAGATGAAATCTCATGGTCAAGATATAAAAGTTATTTGCAAATTTTAGAAGGAGATGATGAACATTATAGAGCAGATGATTATGCGGAAGATAGAAAAGCGAGTGATGAAACTAGAAAATCAGAATAATAAATGAGAGTAGTAATTCAAAGAGTTTCTGAAGCCTCAGTAAGAATAGAAAAAAAAATAGTAGCAGATATAAAAAAGGGATTATTAGTATTAATTGGAATTGAAGATTTAGATACTATTGACGATATCAATTGGTTGACATCAAAAATGGGAAATCTTAGAGTTTTTGAAGACGATAATAATATTATGAACCTTTCATTAAAGGATGTTAAAGGAGAAATGATTGTAGTAAGCCAGTTTACGCTTCATGCTTTAACAAAAAAAGGGAATAGACCAAGTTATATAAAAGCAGCAAAACCTGAAATAGCAATCCCATTATATGAATTATTTGTAAAACAAATGGAAACCGAATTGGGAAAAAAAATACAAACAGGGCAATTTGGAGCAGACATGAAAGTATCATTAATCAATGATGGACCAGTAACAATTATAATTGACACTAAAAACAAAGAATAAAAAACAAATATTTTTCTAAACATGAAATTAAATATACTGCTCTTTTTGCTAATAATTACAACTACTTTTTCTCAAAATGATTTAAGTTCTTTAACGGTTTCTAAAGAACTTAAAGAAAAAGCAAATAGTGTTGTTCGTCATCAAAATATTGAGATAGTTGTTAATTCTCAAAAATCATATAGAATAAAAAAGAAAAAAATAATTTCTGTTTTTAATGAATATGGATTAAAAAATATTGATGCAAAAGAATATTATAGTAATTCAGAAAGCGTGAATAGTATTCAGGCAATTATTTACGATTTAACAGGGAAAGAAATAAAGAAAATTAGAAGAAAAGATTTTAAAGATCAAAGTGTTGCAGATGGTTTTTCAATTCTAACAGACGGAAGAGTTGTGTATCTTGATTATACTCCAACTCAATATCCGTTTACAATAGTTTATGAAAGTGATGTAACAAGTTCAAATACAGCATTTATTCCAAGTTGGTACCCAATTGATGATTATTATGAAGCAGTAGAGAAATCAGAATTTAAAATTACATATATACCAGAATTAGGGTTTAAGTACAAAGAATTAAACTTAGGAAGTTATAATGTAGAAAAGAGTGAAGAGGGAAATACATTAAGCTATGTTGTAGAGAATATAATGGCAGAAAAGCCTGAAGATTATTCACCATCTTTTGATGAATTTATGCCAAAAGTATTGTTTAGTCTTGAGAAGTTTTCACTAGAAGGAGTAGAAGGAAGTGCAAAATCATGGGAGGAATTTGGAAAAATATGGTATAAAGAATTAGTTAATGATGACACAGAAATTAAACCAGAAACCTTAGCGGAAATTAAATCTTTGACTCAAGACGTTGAAAATCCAATTGAAAAAGCTAAAATCATTTATAAATATGTCCAAAATAAAACGCGATATGTTAGTATTCAATTAGGAATAGGAGGTTGGAAGCCAATGTCAGTTAAAGATGTAGACAAATTAGGATATGGAGATTGTAAAGCTTTGTCAAATTATACTAGAATCTTGCTAGAGAAAGTAGATGTTAAAGCTTTTTATACAGTTATTTATGGGGATTCAGACAAAAAAAATTTCGATAAAGATTTTGTTTCGAAACAAGGTAATCATGTAATACTGACACTACCTTATGAAAATAAAAATTACTTTTTAGAGTGTACAAGTCAAACAAATCCATTTGCTTTTGGAGGAGATTTTACAGATGATAGATATGCTTTAATGATTAAACCAGAAGGAGGCTTTATTTTAAAAACAAATGGATTTAAAGCAATTGATAGCTATCAGAATACTATAGGAAATTATATTGTAAAAGATAATGGAGATTTGGTAGGAAGCGTAGAAATTAAATCAGGAGGGATTCAATATGATAATAAAGCTTTTCTAACAAGAATGGATAATAATGATAAGTTATTAAAGCATTATAAAGAACGATTTTCATGGATAAATAGTTTAGAAATAAGTAATCTAAAAATTGAAAACGACCAAGAAAAAATAGAATTAATAGAGAAATTAAATATTAAATCGAATAAATATGTTACAACTGCGGGAAATTCTATTTTTTTTCCAGTCAATGTATTTAATAGAAGCACAAACATTCCTAAAAAATATAGAGATAGAAAAAATGCATTTCAAATTTCTAGAGGATTTCATGATAATGATGTAGTGGATGTTGTTTTGCCAGATACATATGAAATAGAATTTTTGCCAGAAGTAATGAAAATTGAAAGTAAATTTGGGGATTATTCATTAGAAATAGAAAAGACAGAAACAAATAAATTAAAACTGAAAAGAAGATTAACTATTAATTCTGGAAATTACAGCAAAGAAGAATACGAAGAGTATAGAATATTTCGTGAAAAAATAGCTAAAAATGACAACTCTAAAATTGTACTAACTCAAAAGAAAATATAATGAAATTTAACACCCTTATCCTTATTTTAATATTAGGGCTATTTACAAGTAATCTGTTCTCTCAGAAATATGAATTAGGAAAAGTTACAATTGAAGAATTGAAAGAATCAAGACATCCAATCGATTCTTCTGCCTCTGCTGCTATACTTTTTAAAAAAGGAGAGACTAAGTTTGAGTTGAATAATGATGGGGAATGGACAGTAATAACTGAAGTGCAATTTAAATTTAAAATATATAAAAAGGAAGGATTTGATTATGCAAATCAACAAGTTTACTATTATATTGGAGGATATAGAGATGAAACAGTTCATTTTAAAGATGCCATAACTTATAATTTGGTAGAAGGTAAAGTTCAGAAGACTAAATTAAAATCAGATGGAGAATTTAAAGAAGAGGTTAATACTAATTTTAGTGTTAGAAAAATAGCAATGCCACAAGTTAGAGAGGGTTCAATAATTGAATACTCATATACATTAAGATCTCCTCATATATCAAGTATTAACGATTGGTATTTTCAAAAAGAAATCCCAATAGATTATGTTGAATATAATGTCTATATACCAGAGTATTTTAGGTATAGAACAGTTATTAGTGGATATGAAAATATTGATATACGAAATGAAAATATTGTTACTGGTAATTTTGAACAACAAAAGTATATATATAAAATTAAAAATGTACCAGCTATTAAAAAGGAAAATTTTATTATTAATATAAATAATTATACATCTATTTTAAAATATGAATTAGCATCGATTAGTATTCCAAATAGAGCGAATAAAAATGTAGCTGTTGGATGGGATGATGTTGTTAAAAATATTTATGATAGCGAAAATTTTGGAGATGAATTGAAGAGTAAATCTTATTTTGAAGAAGATTTGAAAGAAATTGTTAATAATGCTTCAAATGAGAAGGAAAAAATTGTTATAATTTATAATTATGTACAAAATAGGATCTCATGGAATGGTAAACATGGAGTGTATACAGATGACGGTGTAAGAAGAGCGTATAAACAAAAAACAGGGAATGTAGCAGAGATTAATTTAATATTGGTGGCTATGTTAAAAGAGGCAGGAATTGAAGTAAATCCAGTTTTGTTAAGTACAAGAGATAATGGAATTGCATTATTTCCAAATAGGTTTGCATTCAATTATGTTGTCGCTGGAGTAGAGGTTTTAAATGATGTTATTTTGTTGGATGCAACTAATAGAAGCACACCTATTGGCTTATTACCTTTAAAAGCGGTTAACTGGAAAGGAAGGATAATGAGAGAAAGAGGTAGTTCAAATGAAATTAACCTTTTGAATGTTCCTTTTTCAAATGATAATGTAATTGTTCTTGCAGAAATTAATGAAGAAGGGGAAATTAACGGAAAACTAAGAAGACAATTAACAAATTATAATTCTTTTTTACATAGAGAAAATTATGGTTCAGTTTCACAAGATAGCTATATAGAGAAATTAGAGAATAAATATAAAGGAATTAGCATAAAGGAATATAAGGTTGATAATTTGAAGCATTTAGAAAAAGATGTTATAGAAACATATTCTTTTACGGAGAATAATGTTGTAGAAATAATAGGAGACAAAATGTATATATCACCATTATTGTTTTTTACACTTAAAGAGAATCCTTTTAAAACAGATGAGAGAAAATATCCAGTAGATTTTTTATTTCCAATGAAAGACACATATAAAATTTCATTAAAAGTTCCAGAAGGGTATCAGGTTGAATATATACCGACTGCTTCAAATCTTATCATGGAAAATGAATATGGTTTTTTTAGATATAATATATCAAGTGTTGGAGCGAATATTCAGTTAGTGGTAAGTTTAGATATCAATGCTTTTTATATCCCATCAAATGCTTATCCTGCATTGAAAAACTTTTTTAAAATGATGGTAGAAAAACAAGCAGAAAAAGTAATCTTGAAAAAGAAATAACAATATGAATATTAAAAACGCACAACAAGAAGTTGATAATTGGATAAATGAACATGGTGTTCGCTATTTTAATGAATTAACAAATATGGCTCAATTGACGGAAGAAGTAGGTGAGGTAGCCAGAATTATAGCTCGTCGTTATGGAGAACAATCTGAAAAAGAATCGGATAAAAATAAAGACTTAGGGGAAGAATTAGCAGATGTTGTTTTTGTTGTGTTGTGTTTAGCAAATCAAACAGGTATAGATTTGCAAGCTGCTTTTGATAAAAAAATGGATATAAAGTCTAAAAGAGACCACGATCGTCATCATAATAATCAAAAATTAAAATAAATTGAGCTGGATTTTATTAATTATTGCAGGACTATTTGAAGTAGGATTTGCAGCATGTTTAGGAAAAGCAAAAGAAACAACTGGAAATACCTCTTTGTTTTGGTATCTAGGTTTTTTAATTTGTTTATCTATTAGTATGATATTGTTAGTAAAAGCCACAAAGGAATTGCCTATTGGGACGGCGTATGCTGTTTGGACAGGAATCGGAGCAGTAGGAAGTGTGTTGGTTGGAATTATTGTTTTTAAAGAACCAGCATATTTTTGGAGAATTTTCTTTTTAACAACTTTAATTTTGTCGCTTGTAGGATTAAAAATGGTCTCTAAATAATGAATATAAAATTAAACACAGCTATTTTAGATAGCAAGTCAAGAATTGCAATTACAGGATCTAAATCAGAGACAAATAGATTATTGCTACTGAAAGCTTTATATCCAAATATTGACTTAGAAAATATTTCAAATTCTGATGATTCAGAAATGATGACTAATGCGTTGTCTAGAGATGAAAAGATTAAAGATATTCATCATGCAGGAACTGCAATGAGATTTCTTACAGCTTATTTTTCAATTCAAGAAGGAAAAGAAATAATACTTACTGGTTCTTCAAGAATGAAAGAAAGACCAATAAAAATATTAGTAGATGCTTTAAGGCAAATAGGTGCTGAAATCTCTTATGAAGAAAATGATGGGTTTCCGCCAATTAAAATTAAAGGACAGAGATTAGAAAAGAGTAAAGTTACTTTAAAAGCAAATGTTAGTAGTCAATATATTTCAGCTTTATTATTAATTGCTCCAAAATTAGAAAATGGGTTAGAGCTTGTTTTGGAAGGAGAAATTACATCTGTTCCTTATATAAAAATGACTTTAGAACTTTTAGAAGAAATTGGTATTGAAACGTCTTTTGAAAAGAATATAATAAAGGTAAATCCAAAAACAGAAATTCAAAAATATCGATTTGTAATAGAAAGTGATTGGTCATCTGCGTCTTATTTTTATTCAATTGTTGCGTTGTCTAAAGAAGGAACTAGTATTGAATTGTTAAGCTATAAAGCAAATAGTTTACAAGGGGATTCTGTTTTGGTCGATATATATAAAGATTTTGGAGTTGAAACAAAATTCATAAATAATTCAATAGTTTTAGTTAAAAAGAAACAAAATCCAATCCAATATGTGACTCATAATTTACAATCTTCGCCTGATATAGCTCAGACTATTGCTGTAACTTGTTTCGGATTAGGAATTAAATGTCATCTAACAGGATTGCATACTTTAAAAATTAAAGAAACCGATCGATTAGAGGCATTAAAAACAGAATTATCTAAATTAGGTGCGCAAATTTCAGTTACCAATGATAGTTTGATTTTAGAGCCATCTAATAATGTTATAGCAAATTGTAAAATAGCAACATATCAAGATCATAGAATGGCTATGGCTTTTGCTCCATTAGCATTAAAATCTTCAATAATTATTGAAGATTCTGAAGTAGTCTCAAAATCATATCCAGATTTTTGGAATGACTTGAAAAAAATTGGTTTTAAGATGGAAGAAATTTAAAGAATAAAAAGTATTCTTAAAATAAACATCATTTTACTTGACAACGCCTATTTCACAATCGTATATTTGCAAACTGATTTTTAAAATGTTAAAGGAAAAAACCTTGAACTTTTAAACTTTTAAACTTTTAAACTTTATTTTAATGAAATTATCTCATTTCAGTTTTAATTTACCAGACGAGTTATTAGCAGAATTTCCAGCAGAAAATAGAGACGAGTCTCGTTTAATGGTTGTAGATAGAAAAAAAGGAACTATCGAACACAAATTTTTTAAAGATATTATTGATTATTTTGATGATGGAGATGTAATGGTGTTAAACAACACAAAAGTATTTCCAGCACGGTTATATGGTAATAAAGAAAAAACAGGTGCACGTATTGAAGTTTTTTTACTTAGAGAACTAAATGCAGAACAACGTTTATGGGATGTATTAGTTGATCCTGCTCGTAAAATCCGTATAGGAAATAAATTGTATTTTGGTGATGATGATTCATTAGTTGCAGAAGTAATTGATAATACGACATCTCGTGGAAGAACATTACGATTCTTATATGATGGATCTTATGAAGAGTTTAGAGAGAAATTAGTTGAATTAGGAGAAACTCCTATACCAAAATATATAAACAGAGAAGTTGTTCCTGAAGATGCTGAACGTTATCAAACTATTTATGCAAAAGAAGAAGGAGCAGTAGCAGCACCAACGGCTGGACTACATTTTTCTAAGCATTTATTAAAACGTTTAGAAATTAAAGGAGTAGATTTTGCAGAAGTAACATTGCATGTTGGATTAGGTACGTTTAATCCAGTTGAAGTAGAAGATTTGTCAAAACATAAAATGGATTCTGAAGAAATGAATATTTCTCAAGAAGCTTGTGATATAGTAAACAATGCAAAGAAGAATAAGAAAAAAGTATGCTGTATTGGAACAACTTCAATGAGAGCGTTAGAAAGTTCTGTTTCTTCACAGAGAACATTAAACCCATATGGTGGTTGGACGAATAAATTTATTTATCCACCTTATGATTTTAGTATTGCAGATTGTATGGTTACTAATTTTCATACTCCAAAATCTACATTATTAATGATGGTTTCTGCTTTTTGTGGTCATGATCTAATGAAAAAGGCTTACGAAGAAGCAATCAAAGAAAAATATAAATTTTATTCTTACGGTGATGCAATGTTAATCATCTAAGAAATAAAAAGTAAATATAAAATCTCATCTTTAATCGGATGAGATTTTTTGTTTTTAAAATAATGCTAATTCATTAAAAAGCATTATTTCTCATTTGTTTTTATTTTTTGTCTTTCTCTAAAAAAATGTATTTTTACAATTAAATATAATATAATGGATTTCCAAAATACAAGAGAATTTGCAAAGCAGTTAGATAGCCAAGATGAATTGGCAAAGTATAGAGATGAATTTATTTTTCCTCAAGTAAACGGTAAAGATGTAATATATTTTACAGGTAATTCACTCGGCTTACAACCCAAAAGTGCTAAAAAATATGTGGACGAAATAATGAACGATTGGGCAAGTTTAGCTGTTGAAGGACATTTTTATGCTGATAAACCTTGGTGGGATTATCACGAACGATTTTGTCAACCATTAAGTGAAATTGTAGGAGGAAAACCAACAGAAGTTGGGGTAATGAATACTTTGACAGTGAATTTGCATTTACTGATGGTTTCTTTTTATCGTCCTACACAAAAAAAATATAAAATCATTTGCGAAGAAAAAGCTTTTCCTTCTGATCAATATATGTTTCAAAGTCAAATAGATTTTCATTCTAAAAATATCGGATTTAATTCAAAAGAAGCTTTAGTTGAGATTAAAAGAAGAGAAGGAGAGCATAACATCCGTCTAGAAGATGTTTTATCTAAAATTGAAGAAGTAGGAGACGAGTTGGCTTTAGTCCTTATAGGAGGTGTAAATTATTATACAGGACAAGTGTTTGATATAAAAACCATTACTGAAGCAGGGCATAAAGTAGGAGCATATGTAGGATGGGATTTAGCACATGCAGCAGGGAATATAGAATTGAAATTGAATGAATGGGGAGTGGATTTTGCAGCTTGGTGTAGTTATAAATATATGAATTCAGGGCCAGGAAATGCTTCAGGGTATTTTGTTCATGAAATGCATCATGAAGATGCTGAATTATCTCGATTTGGAGGTTGGTGGGGACATAATAAAGAACGTCGTTTTTTAATGGAACCCGTTTTTGATCCAGCAAAAAGTGCAGATGGATGGCAAATTAGTAATTTACCTATTTTATCTTTAGCACCTTATTTGGCTTCGGTAAATATGTTTGCGGAAATAGGAATGCAAAAATTAATTAAAAAAAGAAATAGTATTACAAGTTATTTAGAGTTTGTTCTTCATGAAATAGATAAAGAAATAGAAGGAATTAAGTTTGAAATTATTACACCATCAAATCAACAAGAAAGAGCATGTCAGTTATCGGTTTATTTACATGGACAAGGTAAAGAATTGTTCGATTATCTTATGAAAAAAGGAGTGATAACAGATTGGAGAGAACCTAATGTTATACGTTTAGCACCTGTGCCATTATATACTTCTTTTGAAGATATGTATGAATTTGGTCAAATATTG
Organism: Flavobacterium sediminilitoris; assembly: GCF_023008245.1. Lineage (NCBI taxonomy): Bacteria > Pseudomonadati > Bacteroidota > Flavobacteriia > Flavobacteriales > Flavobacteriaceae > Flavobacterium > Flavobacterium sediminilitoris. The sequence goes on along the minus strand of NZ_CP090145.1, from coordinate 738,407 downwards.
AAACAAGGAATTTGTGAATAATTTAATTAATTAAATATATTTTTACTAATTTTTTAATATATTTACAAAATATATAGCAATAGTAATGAAAACAAAAATACTATTAGTTGTCATTTTTACAATGACAATTTTTTTTCAAGTAAATGCACAAGAATCTCAAAGAGAATCTTTGGCACTAAAGTATATTAAAGAAAACGCAAGAGAATTTCAAATTAATCAAGATCATAGTTTCAAACTTAGTTTTGTTAGAAAAGGATTGGCTGGAGAAACATTAAGATTTCAACAGATGTTGAATGATGTGCCAGTTTTTGGAGGAGAAATCGTTGTAAATTTTAATAAAAAAGGTGAAGTAGCATATACTTCTAGTAGTTATAACAAAGAAATAGAGATTATAAATACAGATCCTAAAATTAGCAAAGAGAAAGCAATTTTAATTGCTGATGAAAAATTAAATTATAATGGATTAGTGACTTTTCAAGAAGTAAAATTGTATGTATATGCTCTTGACGGAGAAACAAAACTGGTTTATAGAACAATTACTCATGCTGAAGATCTAATAGGAAGTTGGGAGGTTTTAGTAGATGCTAATTCTTCAGATGTTCTAAGCGTTAAAGATATTGCTATATATTGTGGGCATGAATGTAAAGAAAACCATAATCATCAAATAGATAATAAAGTTGTAAAAAAGAAAAAAAAAGCTTTTTTAAGTGTAGAAAAAAATAATACTCTAGCATTTACAACAGGTACTGCAATGGTGTTTTTATCTGATCCATTATCGGCTGTAGGAGTTTCTTATGGAGGGCAATATATAGATAATAATGACGCAACAAATGCATCATTAGATGCAGCAAGAGCATTAGTTAATTTGCCAGAAATCGAAAATAATTCAGGAGTTTATAAGTTAAAGAGTTCTTACGTTGAAATTAAAGATTTTGAAGCGCCAAATAAAGGGTTATTTACTCAAAATACATCGAGTTTCTTATTTAATAGAAATCAAGATGGTTTTGAAGCTGCAAATGTTTTTTATCATTTAGATAATAATATGAGATATATTAATGAAGAGTTAGGAGTGATTTGTCGTCCATTCTTAAACTCTGGAGTCTTATGGTTTGATCCCTCTGGACTTAGCGGATCAGATAATTCTTATTATTTAGGAGGGAGTAATTCATTAGCTTTTGGAGAAGGATGTGTTGATGACGGAGAAGATGGAGATGTGATTTGGCATGAATTAGGACATGGTTTACATGATTGGTTAACTGGGGGTAATTTATCTAGAATCAATGGGTTGAGTGAAGGAAGTGGAGATTATTGGGCGCAATCAAACAGTAGAGCATTAAATCAATGGACTCCTGCTGATGCGGCTTATCATTATATGTTTAATTGGGATGGACATAATCAATGTTGGGGTGGAAGAACAACGAATTATTCAGCAACTTATCCAGGAGGACTTACAGGTGCTGTAAATACGACAGAGGGAAGTATTCATCAAGATGGACAAATTTGGGCAACAACTTTAATGAAAATTTGGGATGTTTTAGGAAGAACTAAAACAGATATCGCATTTTTAGAAGGTTTAGCACTTACAAATAGTTCAACTAATCAAAATCAGGCAGCAATAGCTGTTAGACAAGCAGCTATTAACATGAATTATAGTTGTGCTGATGTTAAAGTAATGACAGAAAAATTTACCAATGTTGGCTATACAATGCCAGCAATTCCTTTAACAATTAATTGTCCAGAAGAACAAACGGTGAATGCAGATGGAGCAGGAAATTATGTTTTACCAAGTTTTGCCAACTTAACAAATGCTATTAATTCAAATTGTGATGCTACAGTAACACAATCTCCAGCAGTAGGATCTACTGTTGGTGTAGGTTCACACACAATTACAATGACTGCAAACGGTTCTGTGAACTGTAATTTTATATTGAATGTTGAAACAGCATTAGATGCTGAAGATTTTATAAAAAGATCGCAAGTTGTTTTATATCCTAATCCAGCTTCTTCTACAATAACTATAAAAGGAAATTTTGTTAATTTAGAAAAAATAGTAATCTATAATATTTTAGGTCAGGAAGTTATGGATGGAGTCGTTTCTGGAACTGAAACAAGTTTGAGTATTTCAACATTGTCAGATGGAGTATATACATTACGTTTTGTTGATTCTAATGAGTCATTAAAATTTGTAAAAAAATAGAACAGTGTTTTTAAAATATTACTAAAAGCCGAAAAGTAATTACTTTTCGGCTTTTTTCTTTTAAAGTGATTAATTAGCAATTATATTTGTTTAAATTTTTTTAAAATGACAAAACAGCAAATCATAGAAAATTTTGATCCAAGTCAGCCAGGGTTAGCAGATGCAACTATTTTTGGATTACCATTTTCAGCAGAACAATCAGAGATTATTGTAATTCCTGTTCCATGGGAAGTTACAGTAAGTTATGGAGCAGGAGCTTCTGAAGGTCCAGAGGCTATTTTAGATGCTTCTTTTCAAGTAGATTTATTACATCAAGATTTTCCTGAGTTATGGAAATTAGGAATTTATATGGATGAAGCCCCTGAAAATTGGGCAAAAAATTCTGAAAAGTATAAAGGATTAGCGCAGCCTATTATTGAAGCGTTAGAAAACGGAGAAGATATTTCAACTTTTCCTGCTTTGCAGACAGATTTAGATAAGATTAATAAAGTATGTAGAGAATTGCATACTGAAGTAAAAGAACGAGTTCTTTTTTGGATAAAAAAAGGAAAGAAAGTGGTTCTTTTAGGAGGAGATCATTCCACTCCATTAGGTTATTATGAAGCTTTAGCTACTCAACATGAAGATTTTGGAATCTTGCATTTAGATGCTCACATGGATTTAAGAATAGCATATGAAGGATTTACTTATTCTCATGCTTCAATAATGTATAATGCATTACAATTGCCACAAATTTCGAAAATAGTTCAAGTTGGAATTCGTGATTTCTGCGAGCAAGAAGTTGATGTGGTAAATAAAGAAAATGGTAGAGTTTTAGTTCACACAGATTTAGATTTGAAAAAACAGCTATTTGAAGGAAATACATGGCAGCATTTATGTGATCAAATTATTTATTCATTGCCACAAAAAGTATGTGTTTCATTTGATATAGACGGAATGAATGCATTATATTGTCCAAATACAGGAACACCTGTTCCTGGGGGATTTACTTACGAACAAGCGGTTTACTTATTAAATAGATTAGTAGAATCAGGTAAAGAAATTATCGGATTTGATTTAGTAGAAGTAGCGCCAGGAGAAAATGATTGGGATGGAAATGTAGGAGCAAGGATGTTATTTCAAATGTGTGGGGTCTTTGCAAAGTCCCAAAATATGGAAGTTGGAAAAAAGATTGAATTTAAGAAATAAGTTAATTTCAATTTAAAAGTAAAAGAAAACCAGAGGGAAAATGTTCTTTCTGGTTTTTTATATGGAAAAAACTGTTCTTCTTGTGGGTTTAAGTTTTATTAATTCAGTATTTTTGTACTTTAATATTTATAGCATATTTTCATGCAAAACCCAAAAGAAATTGCAGTAGTTGGAGCAGGTTTAGTAGGCACATTATTAGCAATATATTTAAAAAAAGCAGGTCATATCGTTCATGTGTATGATAGAAGTCCAGATATCAGAACTGTTGAATTTTCAGGACGTTCTATTAACTTGGTTATGTCAAATAGAGGTTGGAAAACCCTTGAAGATATTGGTTTAGAAGATGAAATAAGAAAAATAGGAATACCAGTTGATAAAAGAGGAATTCATTTAAAAGATGGAACTTTTACCACACAAAATTATGGTAAAGAAGGTGAAGCTATTTTTTCACTTTCTCGTGGAGTTTTGAATCGAAGAATGATTGATTTGGCTGAAGAAGCAGGAGTTAAATTCATGTTCAATAGAAAGATTTGGGATGTTTCTTTGGCAACAGCTACTTTGTATGAAGGCGAAACAGAACAAGGAGAATGGTCACCATTGAAATATGATATGGTTTTTGGTGCTGATGGAGCTTTTTCAAGGATTCGCCATCGTATGCAACGTCAATCCATGTTTGATTATTCGCAAGAATTCATGAAACTAGGATATAAGGAACTGCATATTCCTGCAAACCCTGATGGAACACATAAAATTGATAAAAACTCACTTCACATTTGGCCAAGAGGCAATTTTATGTTGATGGCATTATCCAATTTAGATGGAAGTTTTACTTGTACTTTATTTATGCCATTTGAAGGAGAAAATTCATTTGAACAATTAAAAGATGAAGCTACATTGGTTGATTTCTTTGCTAATTATTTTTCAGACACAAAAGAAGTAATTCCAGATTTGGTTAGAGATTTCTTTAAAAATCCAACCAGTTATTTAGCTATTATGAAATGCTATCCTTGGACGTATGAGGATAAAGTTGCGTTGATAGGAGATTCATCTCACGCCATTGTACCTTTTTATGGTCAAGGTATGAATGCAGGATTTGAAGATATATCTGTTTTGAATGAAATGATGAATAAATATGGTGATGATTGGAAAACTATTTTTGCTGAATATCAAAAATCTCGAAAACCAAATGCTGATGCAATAGCTGAACTTTCCAGAAGAAATTTTGTGGAAATGAGTTCAAAAACAGCAGATGAAAAATTCTTATTACAAAAGAAAATTGAAAAATGGTTCTCAGATAAACATCCTGACAAATGGTTACCACTTTATAGTAGAGTAACTTTTAGTTTACAACCTTATGCAGAAGCTCTAGCCATTGGAGATAGGCAAAATGAAATTATGGAAGAAATTCTTTCAATGGAGCATATTGAAGAAAATTGGCAAACAGAAGTTGTAGAACATCGTATTTTATCACTTTTAGCCGAAAAAATGTCCTAGAAAAGCGTACAAGTTTTAAAAAGATTATTTTTGTTTTTTTAAAATTACTACATTATGAGTATTAAGCAATTATTGCTAGTATTTAGTTTTGTTTTATGTATAAAATTGAATGCACAAACAACCGCAATTCCTGATGCAAATTTTGAACAAAAATTAATAGATTTATCCATAGATACAAATGGATTGAATGGTAATATTCTTAATTCAGATGCTCAAGCTGTAACTTCATTAATTATTACTGGAAATACAGTTACAAATTTTACGGGTTTAGAAGCTTTTGTTAATGTTGTAACATTAAATTTAGGTTCCAATCCTTTTGCTACAGTTCCATTAACAACTCTTACAAGTTTAGAATCATTACAGTTTACAGGTAATGATATGCTAAATTCTCTAGATCTTTCTCAAAATATTTTATTAAACAATTTAAATATTCAGTCAAATACTTCTGTAATTGGTGAAGCTCCAATTGTAACTTTAAATCTTGCCAATAATATTAATTTAATAAATTTAAGAATAAACAGATTTACTAATTTATCGAATTTAATATTACCAGTAACAACGACATTAATAAATATTGAGATAAATACTATAGCAGATCCTACTTTAGATTTTTCATTGATTAGTGCACTTGAAGATTTAACAATATCAGGAAGTTATGGATCAGTTACTATTACTTTGCCAAATGTTTTTAATAATTTAAAGAACGTTTCTATTTCAAGTATTACTATTCCAACAATTGATCTAAGTAGTTACTTGAATTTGGAGTCATTAAGGCTTACAGCTACCTATATTGAAAATTTAATTTTACCAAATTCAACAACTCTTGAAGATATTTATGTATTAATTCATAATATACAAAATCCAATAAGCTTTGCCAGTTTGCCAAATTTATCGGATTTAACCATTAGTTCCAATGGTACAGTACCATTGATAGTTGATGTCTCTCAAAATTTAGCTTTAACAGACATAAATTTGTCATCAAATGATATGTCCGTTTTGGATTTAACCCAAAATGTATTGTTGGAAGACATTAATATTTCAAACAATGAGTTTGCAACTATTGATTTATCTCAAAACGTTCTTGCAGATAGAATAAATGTTTCTAATAACAACTTAACTTCTCTTGATTTAACATTTAATGTTCTATTAGAATATTTAAATGCAGGAAATAATCTCTTACCAGATTTAGATGTAACTCAAAATGTTATACTAAGACAAATTTCAATTAATGATAATTTATTTACACTTACAGGTCTTGATTTATCTCAAAATACTGAATTAAGTTATTTAGATGCTTCTAATAATCAAATAGAATCATTGGACATTACTAATAATATTAAGATAGTAAGTGTTGTGTTACATCATAATTTATTTTCGGGCACTGATATTTTAGATCAATTATACACTATAAAATCAAATAATTATGGTGTTAGTGCTTCTAACATAATAGATGTTAGTTTTAATAATCTTTCTGGACCAATGCCAGATTTTGTTAGTCTAGTTGGAACTAATGCAAACTATTTTAGATTTTATTTTCATAATAATGCTTTTGAATTTGGACATTTTGAAGGACAACATAGTCAATTTGTGAATTTTTTATCACAATTCAACTATTTTGGAGGTTATCCACTTCCAATAATGACTCAATATTGGTATGCACCACAAGCAAAAGTAGATACAATTGATACAATTAATGCTACAGCAGGAAGTTCTGTTACATTAACAACAGCTTGTGCTGGTGCTCAAAATCATTATGTTTGGTTTAAAGATGGAGTAGCTATACCTGGAGCACCAGACTCACCAAATTATGTAATTAACAACGTAAGTTCTTGTGATATTGGAGTTTATCATTCAGAAATTTTGAGTGATTTAGTTCCTTTTGACAATACAAATGCTCCAGGAACTTCAGGGAAAAATTTATTACTTGTTAGAAATGATATTACTTTAAATGTTAATTATACATCGGCTTGTGTTACCTTAAATTCCCCAGTAAATGGAGCAACAAATGTTCCAATAAATGGGGGTATTTCATGGAATGGAAATCCGGGTGCCTGTGGTTATTTTTTAAGCATAGGGACAACTCTAGGAGGAACTAATATTGCAAATAATATTGATGTTGGTGATGTTACCACATATAACATAGGAACAAATTTCCCAGCAAATACTTTATTATATGTAACAATAACTCCATATTTTCAAACTGGACCAGCTTTAGTGTGTCCATCTGAAAGTTTTACAACAAGTGCAGCAACTGTGTTACCAGACTGTACAACAATTTCTTACCCTATCTTATCAACAACAGATGTTCCAGTAGATTCAAATATTACATGGAATTCTTCTATAAATGCAACTGGATATTTTATCTCAATTGGAACGACTTCTGGTGGAAATGACATTGTAAATATGTTGGATGTTGGAAACGTAACCACTTATGATCCAGTAAATGATTTTGCAGAAGGAGTTCAAATTTTTGTCACAATAATTCCTTATAATAGCCTTGGAAATGCAACTGGATGTACAGAAGAAAGCTTTACTACATTTTCTAATCTTCCGTTACCAATTTGTACAACATTAACTTTACCTTTAAATAATGCAACAGATGTTCCGGTAGATTCAAATATTACTTGGAATGCTGCCACAGATGCAACAGGTTATTTTATTTCATACGGAACGAATAACGCTGCGAACAATATTGAAAACATGGTTGATGTAGGTAATATGTTAACTTATAATCCGGCAACAGATTTTCCTGATGAAACAATAATTTATGTAGTAATCACTCCTTATAATTCAACAGGAAATGCAGTAGCTTGTTCAACAGAAAGTTTTGAAACCGAAGTGGTAATTCCAGTTTGTACTACTTTAACTTCACCGTTAAATAACACCACAAATGTTTCCATAAGTTCTAACATTTCTTGGAATGCCGTTTCTAATGCAACAGGTTATTTTATTTCTTATGGAACGAATAATGCTGCGAACAATATTGAAAACATGATTGATGTTGGAAATACCTTAACATATAATCCACCAACAGATTTTCCTGATGAAACAGTAATTTATGTAGTAATCACTCCTTATAATTCAACAGGAAATGCAGTAGCTTGTTCAACAGAAAGTTTTGAAACCGAAGTTATTCTTCCAGTTTGTACTACTTTAACTTCACCATTAAATAATGCTACAAATGTTTCCATAAATTCTAACATTTCTTGGAATGCCGTTTCTAATGCAACAGGATATTTTATTTCTTATGGAACGAATAATGCTGCGAACAATATTGAAAACATGGTTGATGTAGGTAATATGTTAACTTATAATCCACCAGCAGATTTTCCTGATGAAACAATAATTTATGTGGTAATAACTCCTTACAATTCAGCAGGAAATGCAGTAGGTTGCTTAATAGAAAATTTTGAAACCGAAGTGGTAATTCCAGTTTGTACTACTTTAACTTCACCATTAAATAACACCACAAATGTTTCCATAAGTTCTAACATTTCTTGGAATGCCGTTTCCAATGCAACAGGTTATTTCGTTTCGTACGGAACAAATAATGCTGCGAACAATATTGAAAACATGGTTGATGTGGGCAATATGTTAACTTACAATCCGCCAACAGATTTTCCTGATGAAACAGTGATTTATGTAGTAATCACCTCTTATAATTCAGCAGGAAATGCAATAGGTTGTTCAATAGAAAGTTTTGAAACCGAAGTCATTGAGCCAATTTGCACTTCATTAATTTTTCCTCAAGATGGAGCTATAAATGTAGAAGTTGATGCAAATATCTCTTGGAATTCAGTTTCCAATGCAACAGGTTATTTTATTTCCATAGGGACTTCACCAAATGGCAATGAAATTTCTAATATGCTAGATGTTGGCAATGTTACATATTATAATCCAACAAACAATTTTTTAGATGATGTTATAATTTATATAACGATTACACCTTATAATTCTGTCGGCAATCCGATTGAAAGTTGTTCTCAAGAAAGTTTTAAAATTCAAAATCGTCAAATTGTTACACCACTTTTCTTTACTCCAAATGGTGATGGTTATAATGATATTTGGAAAATTTATGATCCTAAAAACGAAGTAAAGACAATCTATATTTTTGATAGATATGGGAAATTGCTTCACAATATCTCAAATAGTAATGGAAGTTGGGATGGAACCTTTGGAAATCAAGTTTTACCAGCTACAGATTATTGGTATGTGTTAGAATTAAAAAATTCTAACACAATAAAAGGACACTTTTCTTTAAAAAGGTAAGGGCTTCTTTAGCATTGTATTAATATTTAATTAAATTCATTACATTTGATTGTATATTAATGAAATTGTTATGATCGAAGCTTTACTTTTAATTGTTTTAGTGCTATTATTAGTTATTTTGTCTAAATTAAATACTAAAAATAAAGAAATACAAAGTTCTATTTATACGTTACATGAAAAGTTAAATACACTTAAAAAGGACTTAGATGCTAAAACTTTTGAAAAAGAAAGAATAATTCAAGAATCCTCACATCCAATTGCTGAAAAAAAACCTATTCCGTCTGAAGAAGTTCAAAAACCAATAGAGGTTGTTCCTGAAACGGTTAAATCAGAAATTATAAAGTCAGTTGAAGAAAAACCACTTTCTCAAAAACCAATAGAAGTAGTTGCAAATATTAAACCTAAACCAGTAATAGAAAAACCAATTTCTCCAAAGCCAATTGTTCCACAGAAATCATGGTTTGAAAATTTTAAAGAGAAAAATCCAGATTTAGAAAAATTTATAGGAGAAAATCTAATTAATAAAATAGGGATTTTAATTCTTGTATTAGGAATTAGTTTCTTTGTAAAATTTGCTATTGATAAAGATTGGATTAACGAACCAGCACGTGTTGGAATTGGAATTTTATGCGGTTCACTAGTAATGGCAATTGCACACAAACTTAAGAAAAATTTCGCAGCATTTAGTTCTGTTTTAGTAGCTGGCGCAATTAGTATTTTTTATTTTACAATTGCTATAGCTTTTCATGAATATCATTTATTTAGTCAGACTGTTGCCTTTGTAATTATGGTAATGATTACAGCATTTAGCACACTAGTTTCTGTTTCTTATAATAGACAAGAGTTAGCAGTGTTATCTTTAATTGGTGGTTTTGCAGCTCCATTTATGATAAGTACAGGTGAAGGAAATTATATTGTGCTATTTACATATATTGCTATTTTGAATATTGGAATATTAGGAATTGCATATTTTAAAAAATGGAGAGTAGTTACTGTTTTAGCATTTTTCTTCACAGTATTATTATTTACATCGTGGTATATAAAGGAGTTGTTTGATGATAAGTTGCCACATTCTGGAGCATTAGCATTTGCTACATTGTTTTACTTTATTTTTAGTGTAGTTATTGTTTTAAATAATATTAGAAATAAAGGAGTGTTTTCCCTTATAGAGTATTTTATATTAGTTGCAAATACTTTCTTTTTCTTTGGTATAGGAATGGGAATTCTTCATAATTGGGGAAGTAGTTATAAAGGAATGTTTACATTATTATTGGCATTCTACAATATTATCTATGCAATCATCCTGTATAGGAAATTCGGATTAGATAAAAACGCTATTTACCTTTTAATAGGTTTAGCACTTACTTTTATAACGTTAACAATTCCAATTCAATTTGAAGGGAATCAAATCACTATATTTTGGGCAGCCGAAGCAGTATTATTATTATGGTTATCTCAAAAATCACAAATTAAAAATTTTAAATTAGGAGCAATAATTGTTCAAGGACTAACAATTGTAAGCTTAGTAATGGATTGGGATAAATATGATTATTTGATAGAATCTTTAAATATTGTTTTAAATTCTCTATTTGTTTCTGGTTTTGTAGTAAGCATTTCGTTTTTCTTAACGTATTGGCTATTAAGTAAAGAAAAAGAAAGTCAAATAATAATTTTTAATATTGCATTTTATAGAAAAATAGTCTTAATCATTGGAATTGTAATTACTTATTTAGTTGGTTTTCTGGAAATAGAATATCAGGCTTATCAATTATTATCTAATACAGCTTCTGCACTTTCGTTTTTAGTAACCTATCATTTTCTATTTGTGGCTATTCTATTGTTTTTAGTAACTAGGTTTAAAAAAGAAAAAGCAATAAAACCATTATTAGGTATTACTATTCTTTCCGTTTTATTTTATATCATATCATTTTATAGTATTCCGAATAATGAGATGCTCGAAAATTTTATGAATAATACAAATACAAAATATGCTTTTTATTTTCATTATATTATTTTAGGCTGCCTAATCTATTTTGGATATGTAGTATTTAAAGAAGTAACTAAAGAGCCAAGACTAAAAATATTTCAGAATAAATTAATGCCATGGCTGTTTGTTTTTGCAATAGTATATATTCTAAGTAATGAAATTATGATTCATAGTTTAAATTTTTCTCAGGATATTATTGATAAGAAAGAGTTGGCTGTTAAATTTCCAAAAGCAAAAACATTTGATTATACTATAGAGTATGAGAAAGAATATTTTGTAAAAAACAAATTAAACAATGTAAAACGTCAAATAATTAAAATAGGCTATCCTATTCTTTGGGGAATTTTCTCTTTTATATTTCTAATAATTGGAATTAAGAAACAATGGAAGAATTTACGAATAATTGCACTTTCTTTATTAGGACTAACCATTTTGAAACTTTTTATTTACGATATAAAAAATGTTTCAGAAACAGGTAAGATTATCGCTTTTATTTTATTAGGAGTTTTAATTTTAATAATTTCTTTTGTATACCAAAAAATTAAAAAATTAGTAGTGGATGAACAACCAAAACCAAATTCAAATGAAGAAGTTTAGTAGTTTAGTAGTTTTAATGTTTGTTTCTTTTTTTGGGTTAGCCCAAAACTATAAAGGAGAAATTAAGAACATAAAACAAGAAGGTTTACATCAAGTCCAACTTTCACCAGAAGTTAGAGCTATTGCTAATGAAAATCTTGATTTTTTAAGGATTTTTGATGCTAATAAAAGCGAAGTACCTTATGTAATTGCAAATTTTAAAGAAGAATCAGTACAATATAATTCGTTTAAGATTATTTCAAAAAGAAGTATTAAAGATTCTGTTACTTCAATTGTTGTTCAAAATGAAACAGGTAGGAAAATAAACCAATTTAATTTAAAAGTTGGAAACACAGCTTTGACAAAAAGGTATTCTATAAGTGGAAGTAATGATACTATAGCATGGTTTGGACTAGTTGCAAAAGAGACTTTATCTGATTTGGTTGCAAAAAATGGAACAGCATTAGAGAAAACCATCTATTTCCCAGCAAATAGCTATAAATATTTACGAATCGATTTTAATGATAAAAAATCATTACCTATAGATGTACAAGCTATTGGAATGTATGAAAATCAATTTCTATCTGAAAAATTAGTAACAATTTCAGATTTTAAATATGACATAGTTCAAGATAAAGAAAAGAAACAAACTAAAATTATTTTTTCCGCTGGGAACAAATATCAAGTTGACGCGATAACTTTTTCTGTTTTAACTGAATTTTATGTGCGTGAAGCTAGAATAGTTGTAAAAAAGGAGCGAAAAATAAAGAAAAGAGTAGAGCATTATGATGAAGTGATTGCTTATTTCGATTTGAATTCGAAAAATGATAGAACTATTTATTTTAATTCACTTCAAGAAAAAGAATTTATAATTGAAATTGAAAATCAAGACAACCAACCTTTAGAAATTTCTAATATTGAATTGTTTCAAAAACCAGTGACTATTATCTCAAAGTTGAAAGCTAATCAAAATTATGAAGTTGTTATTGATACTACATTAACAAAGCCTCAATATGATTTACAAAACTTTATAAAAAGTTCACAAATTGATTATCCAAAAGCAACGATTTTCAATTTTAAAAAGATAGACTTAGAAAAAACAAATGCTTCTGAAAAACCATTTTGGCAATCAAAAGCATTTATGTGGATTTGTATTTTATTTGGAATTGTAATTATTGGTTACTTCTCAATAGGTTTGTTAAAAGATATGAAAAATTAGAGTAGTTTGTTTATTCTTCACGATGTACTTTGTTAAAATCAAAGGCAGGTTTGCAAATTGCAATATATTCGCAAGGAGAATCAAACGGATTTGAATATTGAACTCTAGTATTTGCTTTAATTTTTATTGATTGACCAGCTTCAAGAACAACAGTTTCATCTTCGATAATAAATTGCTTTTTTCCAGAAATAATATAAGTATACTCTTCAAATTCTGGAGTTTGAAAAGGTTCGCTCCAATTAGGAGGTGCAATCATATGAGCAATAGAAATATCCTTATTATTAGTTGCAACCAGTCCGTGATGTTCTTCAATTAGTTTTCCATCAGTTGTTGGAACCACAAAAGGAGTTTTTTGTATATAGTATTTTTTCATAGTCATTGCGAAGTGCGAAGTAATTTTATAATTTACTTCAATTGTTTTTTATTAAATATTTCTTTTAATCTATTAATATCATCTACATGAATATTACTTAGTGAAAAAATAATTTGAGATTTGTTTTTGCGATTAAGAATTAATTTTTCGTTTTCAAATACTACATTGTCTATATCTGAGAAGACAAAATGTTTGCTTTTTGTGTTAATCTTTATATTACCGCCCATTTTGTTCCAGACGATATGTCTTTTATAGAAAAAACCTTTAAATTGAGGGAACATAATCAACGCAGCAGAAAATCCAGATAGACTAGATAATTTGCTTGAAGGGAATATGAATAAACTTGTTAACCCTATAACTAGACATAGAATTCCAATGAGTACAATTAATGTGTCTAAGTTTTTCTTAAATCCTAATTCAATAAATTTAACTCTTAGCATTATTTATCTAACTGTTTTTTATTAGTGAATTACTTCTTAAACATCTTCATCAAAACACCCATTGCTCCTCTAATAAAAGTGGCACTAGTTAGAACTTTAACCACGCCTTTGGTTACTGTATTTGAAGTTGAAGAACTTCTACTTCTTGACGAAGCAGTTTTCTTAGCTTCTTTTTCAGCTTGTTTTTTTGCCTCTTCTTTTTCTGCTAATTCTTGTGCTTTTTCGATTTTTTCAGTTAAAATTTCATAAGCACTTTCTCTGTCAATAACTTCGTTGTATTTTTTAGCTAATTTTGATTTCGAAATAGCATTGTTGATTTCAGTTTCAGTTAAGACATCCATTCTACTCATTGGAGCACGTAGCATGGTAGCAGCTAATGGAGTTGGAATTCCTTTTTCGTTTAAAGCTGTAACAAAAGCTTCACCAATTCCTAAAGAAGTAAGTACTTCATCTGTTTTATAGTATTCTGAAATAGGATAATTTTGAGCAGTTTCTTTAATAGCTTTTCTATCATTAGCAGTAAAAGCTCGTAAAGCATGTTGGATTTTTAAACCTAATTGAGCTAAAACACTACTAGGAACATCCATAGGGTTTTGAGTAATGAAATAAACACCAATTCCTTTTGAACGGATTAATTTCACTATTGTTTCAATTTGATCTTGTAAAGCTTTACTTGCTTGGTCAAAAATTAAATGAGCTTCATCAATAAAAATGACTAATTCCGGTCTTCCCGCATCACCTTGTTCAGGCATTGTATTATAAATTTCTGCCAATAAACTAAGCATGAATGTAGAAAATAACTTAGGTCTATCTTGTATATCTGTTAAGCGCATAATGTTAATGTATCCATTTCCATTTTCATCAATACGCATTAAATCATCTATTTCAAAAGATTTTTCTCCAAAAAATAAATCAGCACCTTGTTGTTCAAGCTCAATAGTTTTTCGTAAAATTGAACCTGTTGAAGCTGTTGAAATTCTTCCATATTCGGCAGTAAACTCATCTTTTCCTTCTTCAGTTGCAAATTGTAAAACTTTTTTAAAATCTTTTAAGTCTAAAAGAGGAATGTTATTGTCATCACAATATTTAAAAACAACAGAAACAACACCTGATTGTGTATCATTTAAATCTAAGATTCTTGAAAACAAAACAGGTCCAAATTCTGAAACAGTAGCTCTTAAACGAACACCGTTTTGTTCGGAAATAGTCATTAATTCAACAGGAAAACCTTTTGTTTCATAAGGTAAAGTGATTTTTGCATGACGTTCTGTAATAAAAGATTTTTCTTCTCCAGGAACTGCAATTCCCGAGAAATCACCTTTTATATCCATCATTAAAACAGGAATTCCATTTTGCGATAATTGTTCAGATAAAACCTGAATTGTTTTGGTTTTTCCTGTTCCTGTAGCGCCAGCAATTAATCCGTGACGATTTAATGTTTTTAAAGGAATATTCACATGAGTATTTGCAACAGGTTCACCATCTAAAATAGCACCTCCAAGTGTTATAAAATCACCTTTACAAGTATATCCTTCAATAATATGTTTGTTGAATTCTTCTGTTCTGCTCATTTTTCTTTAATTTTCAATCTCAAAAATAATAAAAATAAGTTTTAGAAGTAGTTTTAATTTTTTATTTCAATTTAGCCATTCCAATATTAAAGTTTAATGCATCTAAAGGATTTCCATTATTATTTAAAACATATCGGAATGTTATCACATCTCCAGCAGAAAAATTTTCAACTAAAGTTCCTGATGAACCCCAAGTATCAGTTGCGCTTAAAACGATAGTGCCTCTTGTTGGGTAACCTAATAAAGTTCCGTTTTTAAAAATACCAATTACAAACTTTCGGTTGCCACTAGGAACATTTTCTACTGAAAAAGCAGCATTTACTACAAAAGTTCCTCCTTCATTAATCTGTATTTGTCCATTTCCAGTAACGCTAAAAACAGAATTGGTTATTGATGTAATATCGCTACTATTTAATGGAAAATTAGTATATGAATTGTTTGCAGTAGATATAACTGTGTCAGTTCCGTGGAAATTTTTATTTATTGAAATTGTAGGATTTGAGGTTCTTGAAATATTTTCCCATCCTAAATTAGTTCTCATATATAATGCATCATCTGAAAGATTATAAACTACAGAACCGACTAATGGATTTGGAATTGCTAACATTTGAACGTTTGTCATTCTTGGTGGTACAAAAGTTTGATTTGTACTATTTAGTTCTAGCATTGAAGATGGACTAGGTGATGTTGTTCCTATACCAACTTGGGCAAAGATTAAAAACGGATGGATGGTTAATAGTAAAACAGTAATTTTTTTTATCATGATTTTTTATAAGTTATTATTAATTTATTTTAACAAAGCTAAAAGCTGCAAAAACAAGAGATAAGGATTGATTGTTGTTAACTAAATACTTTATTTCTATTTCATCACCAATAGCGAATCTAAAAGTCATCATGCCACTTGTTCCCCAGTAATCTGTTGATGATTGTATTGATTCATTTTTATTTAATAGTCCAATTAGAGTTTCATTTTTAAAAACAGCAATTGAATAGGCTTTTGTACCACTAGGCATATTATTTACGGATAATTGAGCTCCTACCATATAAATCCCATTTTCTTTAATTCTAATTTTTCCATTAGATATAATTTCATACGTTGAAGCATTTTGCGATTGTATGTGAGTACTATTTAAAGGAAAATTATAATATGTGTTGTTTGAGACCATAAGAGAACCTCCACTTTTTTTACAGATTAAATTAGGATTATCTGTTTCTAACATGCTTTTCCATCCAAGAGAATTATAAATATATAAAGAATTAAATGTAGTATTATATACAATTGATGCGATTAATGGATTTGGAATGGCTAGCATTTGAGCATTTGTCATTCTAGGAGGTACAAAAGTTTTATCAGTGCTTGATATTTCCAATAAAGAAGAAGAATTTGGTGTATTGGTGCCAATGCCTACTTGGCTAAAACAAGCATAGCTCGTTAGCAATAAAAGGAAAAAAGGTTTCATAAACAGTGTAAAATGGTTTTAATAGCGGGGCAAAAATAATTTTTCTGTACTTTTTCCGTATTAATAAAATGTTAAAGATTGATTTTTAGTAATTTGACAAAATAAGTTTTTGAATTGTTTTTCACTACCTTTGCAAACTATTTTAGTTTAAAATGTTAAAGAAAGAAACCCAATTAGCAGTTGATAAAGGAGAAATGTTACCTTTAATGGAAGAGTTTTATACTATTCAAGGAGAAGGTTTTCATACAGGAACAGCAGCTTACTTTATAAGAATTGGCGGATGTGATGTAGGATGTCATTGGTGTGATGTAAAGGAAAGTTGGAATGCCGATTTACATCCTCCTACAGCAACAGACGTTATAGTGTCTAATGCAAAAAAACACGCAGAAACAGTTGTAATTACAGGAGGAGAACCCTTAACATGGGATATGTCGTTAATAACTTCAAAGTTAAGAGAAGAAGGTTTAAAAGTACATATTGAAACATCAGGTGCTTATCCAGTAACAGGAAAGTGGGATTGGTTTTGTTTGTCTCCAAAAAAAATGAAACTACCTGTTCAAGGGGCTTATGATATTGCAAATGAATTAAAAGTGATTATTTATAATAAACATGATTTTCAATTTGCAGAGGAACAAGCAGCCAAAACAAATAAAAATGCTATTTTGTTTTTGCAACCAGAATGGAGTAAAAAGGAAGAAATGACTCCTTTGATTATTGACTATGTAATGAATAATCCGAAATGGAGAATTTCACTGCAAACACATAAATATTTGAATATACCTTAAAATATAAATAAATATGAAAAAAAATAATTTTAACGATTGTAGTTTTATGTATTACACAATTAGGAATGGCTCAAGATGCTTTTAAACAAGATGTTTTAAAAGTTTTAAAAGCCTCAGGTTCTACAGCACAAATGAAATTAGCGAAGGAGCAAATCATTGGAAATATAGCAGAAGAAAAGAAAGCTGATTTTTCTAAAGATTTTGATGCTTCTCTACCTGCATTATATGATGAAATGGCAAAAGCATACATGGAAATATATACGCATGAAGATGTAAAAGAAATGTTGAAATTTTATAATTCTCCAGTAGGAAAGAAAATGACAGAAAAAGCAGAAGAATTGTATTCGAAAAATTTACAAGCAGCTCAAGAATGGGGTGCAAGTTTACAAGGCTTAATGATGAAGTACATGCAATAAAATTGTTTTAAGTGAATAATTTATTTAAAAATCTCAGACATTATTGTTCTGAGATTTTTATTTTTACGTAAAATATATTTTATATGAAATCAGAGTTTTATCTTAATCCTACTATTACTTTTTTAAATCATGGATCATTTGGTTCATGTCCAAAGCCTATTTTTGAAGAATATCAAAGATTTCAATTAGAATTAGAAAATGATCCAGTATTCTTTGTTCAAAATAAATTAAAAGGATATTTAAAGATAGCTCGTGAAAATTTATCTGCTTATGTTGGGTGTAAAGCGCAAGATGTGTTTTTTACACCAAATCCTACATTTGCGGTGAATGTGATAATGAGAAGTTTAAAATTACAAGCTGGAGATGAGATTTTAACTACTAATCATGAGTATGGAGCAATGGATAGAACTTGGAATTTCTATTGTAAAAAAAGTGGCGCAAAATATATAAGACAAGAGATATCATTACCAATAATGTCTAAGGAGCAAATCCTTGAAGAGTTTTGGAAAGGATATACTAGTAAAACGAAAGTGATTTTTTTAAATCAGATATCTAGTGCTACAGCTTTGATTTTCCCAGTAAAGGAAATTTGCGATAAAGCAAAGGAATTAGGATTAATAACAATTGTTGATGGTGCTCATGTTCCAGGACATATTGATTTAGATATTCAAGAGTTAAATCCAGATTATTATACAGGAACTTTACATAAATGGATGTTAGCACCAAAGGGAAGTTCATTTTTATATGTAAAAGAAAAACTTCAAAATGATTTAGATCCTTTGGTTGTAAGTTGGGGTTATGAACCTGTTGTTAAAGGAGAAACACAATTTTTAGATTATCATGAATTACAAGGAACAAATGATTTTTCTGCTTATTTGTGTACTCCTAAAGTAATTGAATTTTTAGAAGTAAATAATTGGAAACAAAAATCGAAAGAATGTAAACAAATAGTGATTGATAATTATCAACGTTTTTGCAATTTGTTAAAGACAAAACCGATCTGTCCTATTAATACTGAGTTTTTAGGTCAAATGGCAAGTGTTTTGGTTAAAACAAAACAACCTTTAGAATTAAAGAATTTATTATATAATAAATATCAAATTCAAATACCTGTGATGCCATTGAATGATGAAATTTATATAAGATATTCCATAAATGCTTATAATTCACAAGAAGATTTAGATATTTTGTATAAAGCTATTCAAGATATTATTGAAACAACAAATTTGATTGAATTGTAGTTTTAAAATTAAGTAATATGTTTATAATTTGGGGTTATTATAATAGATAGTTCCAAATTATAAATGAGTTATTCGAGCCAAATAATCATAATGTTCACCTTCTAAGATTAATTCACATTGTAAACCATTTGCAATTGCTGCATTTTGAAGTGTATTATAATCAATATACATCCAATTAAAAGAATCTTCTTTTTCGTTTTTATACTGAATATCAAAGATAACTTCACCATAATATTCAACATCAGATGGGATCCATTTTCCACCATCTTCATCTTCATCAAACATGTAAATAATATCAGAACTATCTACTAGTACTTGTCCGCTTTCTGTTAATAATGATTTTAGTTTTAGAAGAAAATCAGAAACATTTTTTAATTTTCCACACATTCCTGCTCCATTCATTAATAATAAAATGGTGTCAAATTTCTCATTTTCTAAAGTCATTATATCTTGTACTTTAGCTTTTTTAAGTCCTCTTAATTCACAAGCTTTTATAGCATTAGAAGAAATATCTATAGATGTAACATCAAAGTTCTTTTTATTTTGAAGATATAAAGAATGACTTCCTGCTCCACAACCTACATCAAGGATTTTACCTTTGGAAAGTTGTAATGCTTTTTGTTCTATCTTTGGCATTTCTGAAAAATCACGAAATAAATAGGCAACACTCATTTCATCAGCTTCACTAATAGAAGTTTCGGTAATTAAATCCTCAGGATTATTATTAGTTTGATAATCTAAAATAGCTTTTCCAAAAAGGTCTTTCATGATATTATTTTGATGAACAAGGTAATCTTCCTTTGTTTTTAGGTTATTAAAATATAAGTTGTGTAACTTTGCTTTTAGAAATTAATACCAAATGCTAAAACCATCATTAAACGAACTTGAAAAGTTAGCCAAAGATAAGCATAACGAAAACAAAAAGTATTTTGATAAGTTAAAAAAAAGAACACCTAAGAATTTAGATTATGTAATGCAAGATTTACATGATGCTGAATTTAAAAAAACGGATTGTTTGGAATGTGCTAATTGTTGTAAAACAACAGGTCCATTGTTTACTTCTGCTGATATAGAGCGTATTTCAAAACACTTTAGACAGAAACCACAACAGTTTATTAATCAATATCTTCGTGTAGATGAGGATAATGATTATGTACTTCAAAGTGTTCCTTGTACATTTTTAGATAACGATAACAAGTGTTTTATATATGATGTAAGACCAAAAGCATGTAGAGAATTTCCTCATACTGATAGAAAAAAGTTTCAGCAAATTTCAAATCTTACACTAAAAAATGTTGCTATTTGTCCAGCGGCTTTTAATATTGTGGAGAAAATGAAAGAGAAATTACCATTGTAAAAAAGATTTTTTTTAAAATTATCGATCAAGCCATTTTTTAAAGTTAGTAATTTCATTTTTGCTTACTAGTATAGGATTATCTTCATTTATAGTATCAATTACTTTTATCTCTACTTTTTGACTAGTATGACGAATTACTTCTTTTATTGCAGATATATGTAATATGTACTTTCTGTTTACTTTAAAAAAGAATTCTGGATTTAGTTTATTGATTATGTCCTTAATAGTATCATTGTATAGGTAACTATTTCCGTTGGAAGTATAGATGAAGAGATGTTTACCTGAACCCATAAAACAACTAATATCAGAATCATTAATAGAGATAAATTTATAACCATGATTGACTAAAAAACGTTTTTGGTATGAATCGATGTTTTTGTTTTCTATTAAATCAAGTGATTGTACGGTTTGATTTAAGTTAAAAGAACCTTTTATTTTTTTATATTTTGATAAAGCAGAAATAAGTTCTTCTTCTTCAAAAGGTTTTAATAAGTAATCAATAGTGAAATGTTTGAACACTTTTATAGCATAAGTGTCATAAGCAGTTACAAATATGATAGGACTTGGAATAGAAATCTCTTCAAAAATATCTAAGCTTTTTCCATCTCCTAAATGAATATCCATAAAAACTAAATCTATTGTATGCTCTTTGAAAAAAGCAACAGCTTCTTTTACAGATTTTAAAATAGTTATTTTAGATACTGAAATAACTTCTTGTTTTTCTAAAATTGATTTTAGGTAACTGGAAGCTAAATGTTCGTCTTCTACAATAGCTATTTTCATTTTCTTTTTATGTAAAAGTAAAAAAAAATCCCGAATTTCAAATTCGGGATTTTTTAATTATAAGTTTGGGTTATTTAACTGTGCATTTCGTGGATATGGTAATGTGTATCGCGGATCGTTTTCTATGAGTGTATAATCTTGACCTTCTACTTGATGAATGATTTGTTTTTGATTCATTCTTCTTAGATCAAACCAACGATGACCTTCTACTGCTAATTCACGTTTTCTTTCTTCAAAAAGGAAGATTGTGAAATCTTGATCGGACATTGTATTAATGTCAGTACTTAACTGAGTATAAGCTGTTGGAGTATATCTTTTTTGCAACAATGGAAGCAATGTCGTTTTTGAATCACTAAAATTGTTTAACCTTAATTCAGCTTCAGCTTTAATTAAATATAATTCAGAAGTTCTAAAAGTACATTTTTGTTCTTGCTCACCTCCTTTTTCAAATTGGAATCTACTTCCTGAAGCTTCAAAATATAAAGGAAAACGTAAATCATTTGTTTGATCGAAAGCCGCAATTAATTCAGGAGAAACATAAGTAGAAACTTTTAGAGAATTTGTAAAAACATCTTCTAATGCCATTACAGATTCAACAGTATCATATTTATTTGGTAAAGTTGAATCAGTATTAAGATCTATTAATTCATTTCTATATGATAAAGCAATATTGACTGCATCTAAAGCTTTTTGCCATTCATTTCTATATAAACGAACTCTTGCTTCTAATGCATAGATAGCTGCTTTTGAAAAACGATAGTTTAATCCTGTTACTTGCGTATCTTGATTTAATAAATTTTTAGCGTCATCAATATCAGAAAGTATTTGGGTGTAAACATTAGCAACACTCTCTGGGATAAATTCTTGTTCTAAATCTATTTCTAAAGCTAGTGGAACTCCTCTGTCTGAAGAAGAAGAAGTAGTATTATATGGTTTTCCAAATAAATTGATTAAATCAAAATAAGTAAGCGCTCTTAAAGCATATGCTTCACCAATTAATTGATCTTTCTCAGGAGAAGAAGGAACTTTTGCGTTACCATCATTAATTACTACATTAGTATAAAAAATAGTGTTATATAATTGTGCCCATTGAAAACTCGTTGTTGCTGGATCAGGATTTGCATCTTTCCAAATGTAAATATCTTTACTATATAATAATTGATCGTCAAACTCATTTAGAACAAGTTCATCTGCTCTTAAAGTAGTTAATGATTTATGTCTAGGGAAAGCACTATATCCAGTAGTTAATACGGCACGAAAATCTTCTAATGTTTCAGGTATTACTTTTCCTTCTGGTTTAATATCTAGGTAGTCATCGCAACTATTCATTCCAATTGCAATTGTAAATAGAATTATATATTTTGATATGTTTTTCATAATTCTCAATTTTTAAAAAGTTAAGTTTAAGCCTAATGTTATAGATCTAGGAATTGGTTGTGCATAAATATTACCAAATGTTTCTGGATCAAAGTATCCTTTATAATCAGAGCTAACAACAAAAAGATTTCTTCCTTCCACACTGAATCTTACATTTTGAATTTTCATTTTATCCGTTACAGATTTTGGTAATGTATACCCTAAACGAATACTGCTAAGTCTCATATAACTCATTTCATTAACCCAAGTGTCTAAAAGAGCATAAGTGTTAACAGGAGAACCATTTGCAAACCATTGATAAGCCATCCATGAATCACCTGTTCCTGAATTTGCTCCAACAATTCCAGGTAAATTAGAATTAGGATTAGATGGAGACCATGCGTTTAAAATATCAGTAGTAAAGTTTTGACCTCTATCTACTTGTGTTCCATTATATGGAGGTGTTCTAACAACTGTTTGTTTTAAATTAAAAGTGGTTGAAACAGTTAAGTCAAAGTTTTTAATTTTAAAAGTATTAATAAAACCTCCTGTAAATTTAGGATCTCTATCTCCAACATAAGTAAACAAACTTCTGAAACTTTCAGCATTTTCAGTTAGTCTTGATTGAGAAATTTCACCAGGAAAAATTACAGCATAAGGATCATATAATTGGAAGAAGTCTACAGCATTTACAACTTCTCCATTATTGTTCAAAAATTGAGGATATCCATTTTCATCAATTCCAGCAGTTTTTAATGCAAAAACAGCATTAACAGGGTAGCCTTCTCCTGAAGGAAGATAACTGTTTGCTCTTACTTCTATACGATCAATATTACTTTTGTTATGAGCAAAATTAAAGTTAGTTGACCATTTAAAGTTTGGATTATCAATATTTTTAGTTGACACTGAAATTTCGTATCCTTTATTAGTTACTTGAGCCCAGTTCATATTTGTATATTCAAATCCGTTTTCAAGAGGTAAAGCACGAATACCTAATAAATCAGTACTTCTTCTTCCATATAAATCTGCTGCTACATTGATACGGTTTTTTAAAACACCTAAGTCTAAACCAAAGTTTACATTTTCTGTTTTTTCCCAACGTAATTTGCTATTTGGAGGACTTGTTACTACAATTGTTGTTTCAGATTGTCCAGGTAATATATTAGCATTTCCATAATTTCCAACTACAAAAGGAGATGTTCCTTTGTCAATGTTCCCTTGTAAACCATAAGAAGCACGAAATCTTAAATTACTAATGGCTGATATGTTGTTTTTTATAAAATCTTCTTCTGAAGCTAACCATGATCCTGAAATAGACCATAATGGTAAATACTTATATTTAGGATCTACTCCAAATAAATCAGAGCCATCATATCTAACACTTCCAAATACAGTATATTTTCTATTGTAAGTGTAAGATGCTGTTGCATACATAGAAGCAAATGCATTTTCATTTTTAGTCCTATTGTAAGTTCTATATTCATTACTATTAGCTACTTCTTGATTAGGAAAAACAATTTGACTAGTAGTGCCTGTTTGACGATCATAACCAAAACCTCTTGAGTAAATGTTAGTGTTGTAAGTTCTTCTTAGCTCATTACCAACAAGGAAATCCAATTCGTGTTTTTCATTAATGATTTTGTTATACATCAACTGTGTTTTTATGTTGTATTGGAAAAAATCAGTATTCCAGTTTTGGATAATACCACCTTCTGGCATAAAGTAATAGTAGCTTCCATTACTGTATCGTCTTGTTTTCTCTCTTTCTTTGCGTGAAAAATAAGTTTCTTTTCCAGCATATTTTTCTGTTCCAGAGTTATCCATTTGTAAACCAATTTGAGATGTTAGTTTTAAGTTGTTAGTAACTTTGTACTCTAAGTCAAAAATTGCCTTTATAGCTCTTGTTTTTAATTCGTAAGAAGTATTTTCTCTTTCTTCTAAAAAGTTAAAAGGAACATAACGATCTGAATATCCTTGAATATCTTGATCATATATATAGTTCCCATTTTCGTCTTTTGGAGAAAGGTATGGATTCGCATTTCTAGAATAGTTCGCAGGATTGGTAAAAGCATCACTATCTGAAATATAAGAAGAGTTTTTACTTTGATTTCCAAATATACCAATGCCTACTTTGAATCTATCAGATAATTCGTAATTGTTTTTTAAAGTAATATTATATCTTTCAAAACCAGTACCTATAGTTGTTCCTTTTTCATCATAATATCCTAAAGAAAAGTAATAGTCTGATTTTTCACCACCACCTGATAAGCTTAGACCATATTGTTTATTAACGGCAGTTCTATATAATAAATTACCCCAATCTGTTTGATTATTACGTAGGGTATTAATAGCTTGTTGTGTTCCAGGAGTTAAAGCAGAAAAACCACCTGTTCTATATGCATCTAATTCTCCTGAACCATTTAAAATGCGAGAAATTTCACCTTTTTCATCTCTGAATGTTAAATCAGAACGTCCAGCTAACGCTAATTCGAAATCAACTTTTTGATTAGCATTCATTAAATTTAACTTCGAAAAATCTGGTTTTTGAGTTACAAATGTATTTGCAGTAAAATTTACGGACATTTTTCCTTTTCTTCCTTTTTTAGTTGTAATTACAATTACACCATTTGCTGCTCTTGCACCATAAATGGCTGTTGCAGCAGCATCTTTTAAAATTGTAATATCTTTTATGTCATCAGGGTTTAATCCTGCAATAGAGAAATTGTTTAATTGATCAATATTATCTTTATCATTAAAGTTTGGAACATCATTTCCTTCTAATGGAAGACCATCTAATACCCAAAGTGGATCTTGCGGACCAGATAGAGAAGCTGTTCCTCTAATTCTGATTTTTGCTGCACCACCTGGAGCTCCATTTCCTGGAGTGATGGCAACACCAGCCACTTGACCAGCTAACAATTGATCTACACTTGCAACACCAGCTTGTTGAATATCCTCCATATCTACTTTAGTTAAAGCAGATGTTAGTTTTCGCTTTTCTATTTTTTGATAACCTGTTACTACAATTTCTTGTAATTCATTTAAATCTACTTTTAAAGCAATATTATAATTATTTTGAGAAGATAAATCAATTAAATAGGATTGGTATCCCATGAAGCTAACACGTAATTTTTTTACTTCCTTATTTATTTCTAATTTGAAGTATCCATCCATGTCAGTAATTGTTCCTACACTAGTACTTTGAATAATACCACTTTGTCCAGTTTCATTAGAGATAGACTGTTTTTCTACATAAACTGAAACACCTGGAATGGGTAATCTATCTTCGGCATCAATTACTTGTCCAGTAATTGTTCTAGTTTCTTGAGCATGACTAGCATAAGAAAGTATGATAGTCATTAAAAAAAATAGTTTTTTCATTTTTTATTAGTTAGTTAATAGCGAGTTGTTAAGTGCTTTGTTAATACGATTAATTAGATCTGCATAATGATTTCTAGTTTCTTGATTTCCTGTATTCTTCTTTAATTGTAATAATCGTAAAATTTTATTTAATTCTCCTTTCTTCTCAGATGTTACTTCAGTAACTCTTTTTAAAGAAGATTGATTTATATTTCTAATCATTTTGTCTTCATGAATATGATTACATAATGATGGCATATTTAATGTTTTTGTAAATTGAATTGATTTTTTAGAGTCTGTTTTTTCAAATAGTTTATTTGTCGAAACAATTAATACATCTACATAATTTTTTTGTGTCATACGTTCCAAAATTGACAACGATTTATTTTGAATAGTTCCATTAAAAACATGTTGATGAACCTTTCCAAAAAGATTGCCTACAGTAAATAGTTTTTCTTTACTGTTATTTCGTTGATATAATTCATTTTCAATCATTCTTAATAAACGTTCATCTCTGAATAAATCATATAAAATACCATATTGTAATTCTCTAGATAAAGTATAAGGTGTATATTCATATGGACCAATAGGAGAGTCTTTTAATGGATTTGTTTTGTCAAGAATAGAGTTAAAGAATAACCACTCTGGAATTGTAATTACATTTTTTAATAAGTAGTCTGTTGCTTTTCTTTGCATTGCGGCTGGAACCGGAATATAACTTGCTTTGTCATCACCATGTACTGTTGTATTTAAATATACTCCGCCAATATTATTTAGAACATGACGGTTATATAATTGCCATTGACCAATAGTTCCGATATATAGTTTGCCAGTTTGATAATATGACTCATCTTTGTCATACGTCCAAGTGAGGATGTTTTCAACAACCCTTTTTAAGTTTTTTAATCCATATTCACTTGCTTTAACAGCATCGTTTCCTAAATCTTCAGATTGAGAACGAGGATCAATTATAGCGCCACCATCTTGTTGTTCTCCATAAAAATAAATAGGATCATTTTGATGTTTAGCAATTAACATATTTAATTTTTCTTTCTCTTCTGTTTCACTTGGATACCATCTATATCCCCAATCAATAGCATATTTATCATACTCTCCAATTTTAGGAGTTATTGCTGTTATGCTGTCTTCAGGTTGTGCAACATAGTTATAACGTGCATAATCCATGATCGAAGGAGCTGTTCCGCCCATTTTTTCTGTAAAATCTTTAGAACGTAAAGAGTCTACTTCAAACGCAAATGAAGAACCCATATTGTGTTTTAATCCAAAAGTGTGTCCAACTTCATGTGATGAAACAAATCGAATAGCTTCACCCATATGTTCATCACTAAATTTATTACCTCTTGCTTTTGGATCAATTGGTCCAGTTTGAATACGCATCCAACTATGTAAAGAAGTCATTACATTGTGCCACCATATAATATCAGCTTCAAGTATTTCTCCACTTCTTGGATCAACTACAGAAGGACCCATCGCATTTGCTTTTGGAGAAGCAGCATAAGTAATAACAGAATAACGAACATCATCAACATCAAAATCTGTGTCTGCTTCAGTTGGTTCTTTTGCTATTATTGCATTTTTAAATCCAGCTTTTTCAAAAGCGGCTTGCCAATCGTGTACACCATCAATAATATATTGTCTCCATTGTTTAGGTGTAGAAGGATCAATATAATAGACAATTGGTTTTTTAGGCTCTACTAATTCTCCTTTTAAATATTTGTCTTCATCCTCTTTTTTTGGTTCTAGTCTCCATCTAGTAATTAGTTCTTTTTCAACCATTGCATGTTGATTATCATTAAAATACCAGTGCTTTTCTGTGAAATAGCCAATACGTTTGTCTGAAAATCGAGGCTTCATAGGAACTTTGTCTAATAAAACAATATTGCTAGTTGCCCCTAAAGTTACGAATAAAGCAGGACCTCCTTCACTTATAAGAGTAGTTAATTGTGATTTCACAATTATATTGTTTGGAAATGTTTTCACATTTTCAATATATGATAAGTCTGATTTAACAGATCCGCCAAAGCCAATATTGCTTAATATATCATTAAAACTTTTTTGCTTTCCATCAAATATTTTATTGACTTTTATTACTACAGAAGTTGAATCATTATTTTTAGCTTCAATGTCAAAAAACTCTATTATTGATTCTGAAAAATTATTCTTTACAGATTCCGTAATGGCATCATTTTCAGGAGACGAAACTTTTGGTAGATATGATTTAACCCAAACTTTTTTTGCAATAGTATCTTTGTAAAAAGTAATTACTTTATTTTCATAATTCATTCCTTTGTTTAAGCCTGCTTCATTAACTTGCATAGGAACTTGTGATAATTTATTCACTACAAGGAATTCTCTGCCCATTAAACTATCAGGAATTTCAAAATAGATATCGGTTTTAACCTGAATGGTGTTAAATAAACCTTTTTTGAAAGTTCCTTTTTTAATTAGTTCAGCGTAACCTTTCGTTTTTGTAACTGTAGTATCTTTTGTCGTTTCTGATTTTGTATTTTTTTGCTTTCTTTTTTGCGAAAAAGCGGAAATATTACTTAATAAAAACAATAATATCAATACATATTTTGCGTTTGATATGAATGCCTTTTGTCTCATTTATGTTAAGTTTAGGTTAAATAATTATCGTGAAATTTATGGGGTTTGACGATAATATAAAAACAAAAGGGAGTGAGTGGCTATTTTTTGAGAGTGAGTGATTTTTTTTAATCAATTAATGGAAGTATACAGGTGAAATTTCCATCTTTTTCAAATGTTTTAAAGTCTTCTTTAGAATAATAATTATAGATACTTTGTAAATATTTTAGTCCAAAATTATTACTTTGTTCAGGATTTGTCTTTTTTTGTAAATTATTGCTAATAATTACAGTGTCTTTTTTAATAATAATTCGAGTTCTTAAAGGTGATTCAATTGTAGCAGAATTATGTTTTATAATATTTTCAATACAAATTTGAAGAGCTAAATATGGAATGTTTTTTATTAATCCAGAATCTTCTTCTATTTCAATTGAGAATTGTAGTTCTTCATTAAATCGAGTCATTTGCAAAAAAATGTATTTTTCTATAAAGGATAGTTCTTCATTTAATGGAACTATATTTTCTTGTGGCGGTTCAATAAGATATCGATAAATTTTAGATAAATTTAAAGTGAACTTCTTTGCTGTTTGATTATTTACATCAATCAACATATAAAGAGAATTCAAAGTATTGAATAAAAAATGTGGATTGATTTGCTCTTTCAATTGTTGTAATTGAATTAATACTTTTTCCTTTGTTACTTTCTCATTTTCTAGTAACAATTTATTTTTATCTCTTATTAACGATTCTTTTTCAAGATACTCTTTTCGGTTTGCACGATTAAATAAATAAAATATAAAGACTAGAATAAAAGTTGTCGTTAGGTAAATAGCGGAAGCATATTTTTTTACATTATTTACATTTTCATCTGCAATTAATTTTGGGAAGTTTATACAAATATACCAATCAATGCCTTCAAAGTGTAAAGGTTTTATGAATCGAATAACATCTAACTGCAAATACTCAGATATTGCAATTTCTTCATTATAAGTTATTCCATTTTGAAAAATAGTATCTGACGGCTTAATGTTTGAAAAGCTAAAAATATTTTTTCCGTTTTTATCAGAATCAGGATGAAAAATAGTTGTTCCGTTTTTGTCAAAAACAAAGGCATAGTTAGGTGAATTTTCATCAATTGTAGAAAAATAGCTATGGAGTTTTTTTAAATCTACATCATAGCCATAACGGATAATTATTGAGTCGTTTTTATGAATTTTAAAATAATTACGCCAAATCAATATGTTATCTTGTTGGAAAATGACACTTGTGTTTTCTTTTTTATGAATTGATTCAACAGATAGATTAACATTCTTATTAATGTATCCTTTTTCAGATGAATTATTTACACGTATTGGTCCATCATTTATTTGAAACCAATTTCGAATAACAACAGGATTACTAAGCTGGACAGTGTTTAAAACAGAAAGATTATTAATTAAGTCTTTGTCATCACTTATCTTCAGTATTTGATTAACGTTTTTCTTTTGTTCTAATAAGCGCGAAAATTCTTGTTGAAAAACATCATATTTTTTTAAAAAACTTCGTTGTGCTATTTCATGATTTGATTTTTCTGTGATTTTTGTGATTAAATTACTTAAAGAATAGATAGCAATCATAGTCAATAGAATGACACCGAGACTTGTAATTATAAAAGTTCGTCTGGAAATTGTGTTTTTTATAGGAAATTTCAAGAATGGTTTAGTTTTTAATTTTCATATATAAGATATGAAGCCCTCATTTTCTTAAAGGAATTAATATCTTTTTCCCATGTTTTTTTTATTTCTGCTTCAGATTGACCAGATTCAATTTGCTGTTGTAATTTTTTAGTTCCAGCAAGTTTCGTAAAAAATGAATTAAAAAACTTCGATTTATCAGGTGTTTGATTGTATGCTTTTATTAGCCATTTTAATTCTAATTGATTAATTTTTTCAATTTTAGTCAGATCTTCTCCATAACATGTTTTTCCATTATATAAAGGATCTTTTGCGCCTTCATTTGGTTTAGGAGTAAAATTAAAAGAACTTTTAGGTAAATATGGAGAACCGTATATCTGAAATTGTTTATCAGTGCCTCGTCCAACACTTACATTTGTTCCTTCAAAAAAGCATAAACTAGCATATAAGTTGATGGCTTGCGTATTAGGTAGGTTAGGAGAAGGCTTTACAGGTAAATTATAAGGTATGTTTTTATTGTAATGTAGACATGGAATAACTCTTAAATCACATTGTATGTTATTTTTTAACCATTTTTCACCATTTATCATTTTAGCATATTCACCTATCGTCATACCATGTAAAACAGGAATTTCATGCATTCCAACAAAACTTTTGAATTCAGGTTCTAAAATAGGACCATCAATTATTCCTCCATTTGGATTTGGTCTGTCTAAAACAATTAAAGGAATGTTGTTTTCAGCACAAGCTTCCATCACATAGTGTAAGGAAGAGATATAAGTGTAAAATCGAGCACCAACATCTTGTAAGTCAAAAATAATGATATCTATATTTTTTAGTTGTTCAGGTTTTGGTTTTTTATTATTACCATATAATGAGATTATAGGTAAATTTGTTTTCGTGTCTTTTCCGTTTTTAATTAATTCTCCCGCGTCTGCTGTTCCTCTAAAACCATGTTCAGGAGCAAATATTGAAGAAACGTTGATTTTATTCTCAATTAACCAATCTACCAAATGTATTGTTTTACTAGAAGAGGGATAATGTTTTTGTTCTTTTTCTAAATTTAAATCAACTAAACTAGATTGATTTGCAACAACTCCTATGTTTTTATATGTTTTTAATATAGGAAGATATACTTTCCAGTTATCAGCTCCAGTCTTAATTTCATTTAAAATAGTTTCTTTTTTTATAGACATAGAATCTTTTTCCTCTTCTTTCTTTATAGAATTTCCACAAGAAAAAATAAGTAATACAAGAAATAAAAACGTATTTTTGAGGACCAATTTACTAAGCATAAACGATTTGAATTTAGAATATTTTATAGCCAAAAGACTTGTTAGAACTAAAAGTCATAAAAGTAGTGTTTCTTCGCCAATTATAAAAATTGCAATTATTGCTATTGCAATAGGTGTTATCATGATGATTATGTCAATTGCGACAGGAATTGGACTCCAAAATAAAATAAGAGATAAGATTTCAGCTTTTAACGGTCATATTATTATTTCTACTTATGATGATAATCAATCACAAGGAAGCACTGTTCCTATCTCAACAATTCAAGAATTTTATCCAGACTTTAAAACAGTTTCGGGTGTAAGACATATTCAAGCTGTTGCAACAAAGGCGGCTATGATTCGAACAGAGGAAACGGTAGAAGGGATTATTTTTAAAGGAGTTGGTAAAGATTATAATTGGAATAATATAAAGGAGTACTTAGTTGAAGGCAAAATACCAAACTTAAAAGATG
Source organism: Flavobacterium sediminilitoris (assembly GCF_023008245.1). Lineage (NCBI taxonomy): Bacteria > Pseudomonadati > Bacteroidota > Flavobacteriia > Flavobacteriales > Flavobacteriaceae > Flavobacterium > Flavobacterium sediminilitoris. The sequence continues at coordinate 706,308 of NZ_CP090145.1, read as the reverse complement.
AAAGAACAGATGAAGTTGTAATGTCTCAATATTTAGCTAACAGATTAAATCTTAAACTTAATGATATTTGTAGGACCTATTTCATTAAGGAAGGAAATAAAGGATATAATCTTAGAAGCTTTAAAGTGATAGGAATATTTAATTCTGGATTTGAAGAGTTTGACTCTAATTTTGTTATTGGAGATTTAAGACATATACAACATATTAATAAGTGGAAAGAGACTGAAGTAGGTTCTTTTGAAGTTTTTCTTGATGACTTTACTAAAATAGAGGAAAAGGGAAAAGAAATTTACAAAGCAACACCTCCTATATATAATAGTGTAACAATAATAGATAAGTACTATAGTATTTTTGAATGGTTAAAATTATTTGATTTTAATATTATAGTGATTTTAATTGTAATGATAATAGTATCTACTATTAATATGATAGTAGCATTGTTGGTTTTAATTTTAGAACGAACCCAGATGATTGGTATTTTGAAAGCTATAGGAGCTAATAATTGGAATATTAGAAAAATATTTCTTTATAATGCCGCCCATATAATAGTTAGAGGTTTATTGTGGGGTAATGGAATTGCTATTAGTTTTTTGTTATTGCAAAAATATTTTGGAATTGTAAAATTAGATCCAGAAAATTATTATGTTAGTCAAGCTCCAGTTGATATTAATGTTGGTTATATTTTATTTTTAAACCTAGGAACTATATTAGTATGTTTGATAGTATTGTTGATCCCATCTTTTATAATAACAAAGATTTCTCCAGTTAGAGCTATTAGATTTGAATAGCTTTTATTTTCTTTATATATATAGGAGATTAAGTTTGAGAATAATTTGTGTGTGTGTAGGATTTGTGTGTGTTAAGATATTTTTAGAGGTTTGGTTGTTGTGTTTAGGGTTGATTATTTTATAAAGTTATGTAAAGGTTAAAAAAAGATTATTTGTAAGTAATTGATTTTTAGGGATGATTAAAAAAGATTTAAAAATAGTTTAAAAAAGTCTTGTGGGAATGAAAAAAGTGTCTACTTTTGCACCCGCAATCAAGGCAAGTTCATATAAAGATTTTTGGAATATAACGGTAGTTATTTAGCTGATAAAAAAAAGAAAAATTTTTTTCAAAAAAAGTTTGTCAGTTTCAAAAAAAAGAGTTACTTTTGCACCCGCAAACAATTTCACTGAAATGCTTTAGAGATAAGGGATGAGGTGATAAGTTTAAGCGAAGTTCATGAGTGATTTTTTTGAGAGATAACGAAGGTTATGAGTTGGCAAAAAAAAGAAAAATTTTTTCAAAAAAAGTTTGTCAGTTTCAAAATAAAGAATTACCTTTGCAGCCCGCTAAACAAGTGAAGTTCTGATACATGTTGAGTAAGATTTTTTAGGGATTAATTTTAAGAAAAACTTTTAAAAAATATTTCAAAAAAAGCTTGCGAGATTAAAAAGAAGGTTGTAGTTTTGCAGCCGCTAAACGAGAGAATAGCGGAATAAAAAAGAATGACACGTTCATAGACATATTGGATTGACAGCATAACTTAAAGTGATTTAAGTTATAAAGTAAAAGAGAGTAAATTGAATTAGACTATACGTCAGCGATTATCGTACAAAATTAAAATATACGATGAAGAGTTTGATCCTGGCTCAGGATGAACGCTAGCGGCAGGCCTAACACATGCAAGTCGAGGGGTAGAGTTAGCTTGCTAACTTGAGACCGGCGCACGGGTGCGTAACGCGTATGCAATCTACCTTGTACAGAGGGATAGCCCAGAGAAATTTGGATTAATACCTCATAGTATTATCGGGAGGCATCTTCTGATTATTAAAGTTCCAACGGTACAAGATGAGCATGCGTCCCATTAGCTAGTTGGTATGGTAACGGCATACCAAGGCAATGATGGGTAGGGGTCCTGAGAGGGAGATCCCCCACACTGGTACTGAGACACGGACCAGACTCCTACGGGAGGCAGCAGTGAGGAATATTGGACAATGGGCGCAAGCCTGATCCAGCCATGCCGCGTGCAGGAAGACGGCCCTATGGGTTGTAAACTGCTTTTATACAGGAAGAAACACTGCTACGTGTAGCAGCTTGACGGTACTGTAGGAATAAGGATCGGCTAACTCCGTGCCAGCAGCCGCGGTAATACGGAGGATCCAAGCGTTATCCGGAATCATTGGGTTTAAAGGGTCCGTAGGCGGCCTTATAAGTCAGTGGTGAAATCTTCTAGCTCAACTAGGAAACTGCCATTGATACTGTAGGGCTTGAATGTTTAGGAAGTAACTAGAATATGTAGTGTAGCGGTGAAATGCTTAGATATTACATGGAATACCAATTGCGAAGGCAGGTTACTACTAAATGATTGACGCTGATGGACGAAAGCGTGGGTAGCGAACAGGATTAGATACCCTGGTAGTCCACGCCGTAAACGATGGATACTAGCTGTTCGGACTTCGGTTTGAGTGGCTAAGCGAAAGTGATAAGTATCCCACCTGGGGAGTACGCACGCAAGTGTGAAACTCAAAGGAATTGACGGGGGCCCGCACAAGCGGTGGAGCATGTGGTTTAATTCGATGATACGCGAGGAACCTTACCAGGGCTTAAATGGGAGACGACAGATTTGGAAACAGATTTTTCTTCGGACGTCTTTCAAGGTGCTGCATGGTTGTCGTCAGCTCGTGCCGTGAGGTGTCAGGTTAAGTCCTATAACGAGCGCAACCCCTGTCGTTAGTTGCCAGCGAGTAATGTCGGGAACTCTAACGAGACTGCCGGTGCAAACCGCGAGGAAGGTGGGGATGACGTCAAATCATCACGGCCCTTACGTCCTGGGCCACACACGTGCTACAATGGCCGGTACAGAGAGCAGCTACATGGTGACATGATGCGAATCTTCAAAACCGGTCTCAGTTCGGATCGGAGTCTGCAACTCGACTCCGTGAAGCTGGAATCGCTAGTAATCGGATATCAGCCATGATCCGGTGAATACGTTCCCGGGCCTTGTACACACCGCCCGTCAAGCCATGGAAGCTGGGGGTACCTGAAGTCGGTGACCGTAAGGAGCTGCCTAGGGTAAAACTGGTAACTGGGGCTAAGTCGTAACAAGGTAGCCGTACCGGAAGGTGCGGCTGGAACACCTCCTTTCTAGAGAAAAGATAAAGTTGTATGTATAAGAGATTGATTTTACTCTCGCTGTTAGTTCAAAAAACAATAAAAACTAAAGAAAACAGAGTCTCGTAGCTCAGCTGGTTAGAGTACTACACTGATAATGTAGGGGTCGGCAGTTCGAGTCTGCCCGGGACTACAATTTTCGAGTTTTTATAGGAAATTTTAGAGGTTGAGTAAGCCGTTTGAAGTCTGTTAACTGCAAACTGTTAACTATTGACTACTAAATGGGGGATTAGCTCAGCTGGCTAGAGCGCCTGCCTTGCACGCAGGAGGTCATCGGTTCGACTCCGATATTCTCCACGAATACTTTGTAAGAAAGTATAAAAGTTCATTGACATATTGAAAAAAGAAAATATAAAAATATAATAGAAAGCACAAATTTCGGGTGTTATATTCGTATAACATTTGAAAAACAAGTACAATAAGCAAAATAAGGGCGTATGGGGAATGCCTAGGCTCTCAGAGGCGATGAAGGACGTGATAAGCTGCGAAAAGCTACGGGGATTGGCACACACGAATTGATCCGTAGATATCCGAATGGGGCAACCCACTATGTTGAAGACATAGTACTCCGATAGGAGAGTAAACCCGCTGAACTGAAACATCTAAGTAGGCGGAGGAGAAGAAAACAAAAGTGATTCCGTAAGTAGTGGCGAGCGAACGCGGATTAGCCCAAACCAAAGTTGTTACGGCAATTTTGGGGTTGTAGGACTGCGACATTCTATGCGGATTGAATTAGAATAACCTGGAAAGGTTAACCAAAGAAGGTGATAGTCCTGTATAGGTAAGAGAAGATATAGATAGCAGTATCCTGAGTAGCGCGGGGCACGTGAAACCCTGTGTGAATCTGCCGGGACCATCCGGTAAGGCTAAATACTCCTGAGAGACCGATAGTGAACCAGTACCGTGAGGGAAAGGTGAAAAGAACCGTGAATAACGGAGTGAAATAGATCCTGAAACCATACGCTTACAAGCGGTCGGAGCCCTTTCGTGGGGTGACGGCGTGCCTTTTGCATAATGAGCCTACGAGTTACCGTTGCTGGCAAGGATAAGTACTTCAGGTATGGATCCGTAGCGAAAGCGAGTCTGAATAGGGCGCCATAGTCAGTAATGGTAGACGCGAAACCGTGTGATCTACCCATGGGCAGGATGAAGCTGTGGTAACACACAGTGGAGGTCCGAACCCGTTGACGTTGAAAAGTCTTGGGATGACCTGTGGGTAGGGGTGAAAGGCCAATCAAACTCGGAAATAGCTCGTACTCCCCGAAATGCATTTAGGTGCAGCGCTGAATTAGTTATATAGAGGTAGAGCTACTGATTGGATGCGGGGGTTTCACCACCTACCAATTCCTGACAAACTCCGAATGCTATATAATGATGCTCAGCAGTGAGGGCATGGGTGCTAAGGTCCATGTCCGAGAGGGAAAGAACCCAGACCATCAGCTAAGGTCCCCAAATGTATACTAAGTTGAAAAAACGCGGTTTGTCTGCTTAGACAGCTAGGATGTTGGCTTGGAAGCAGCCATTCATTTAAAGAGTGCGTAACAGCTCACTAGTCGAGCGGACGAGCATGGATAATAATCGGGCATAAGTATACTACCGAAGCTATGGACAGATTAATCTGTGGTAGGGGAGCATTCTAAACTGGGTTGAAGGTGATATGTGAGTATTGCTGGACTGTTTAGAAAAGAAAATGTAGGCATAAGTAACGATAATGCGGGCGAGAAACCCGCACACCGAAAAACTAAGGTTTCCTCAGCTATGCTAATCAGCTGAGGGTTAGTCGGGTCCTAAGGCGAACCCGAAAGGGACAGTCGATGGCCAACGGGTTAATATTCCCGTACTACTTATAATTGTGATGGAATGACGGAGTGATGAAAGCACCGCGAACTGACGGAATAGTTCGTTGAAGTACCTAACTATATTCTCTATAGGCAAATCCGTAGAGAATGGTGAAATACGATAGTACTCGGAGTCTTCGGACAAAGGGATAGTGTGCCTAAGGGCTTCCAAGAAAAGTTTCTAAACTTAGATTATAAGTACCCGTACCGTAAACCGACACAGGTAGTTGAGGAGAGAATCCTAAGGTGCTCGAGAGATTCATGGCTAAGGAATTAGGCAAAATAGACCTGTAACTTCGGGAGAAAGGTCGCCAGCAGCAATGCTGGCCGCAGTGAAAAGGTCCAGGCGACTGTTTATCAAAAACACAGGGCTCTGCAAAATCGTAAGATGAAGTATAGGGCCTGACACCTGCCCGGTGCTGGAAGGTTAAGAGGAGATGTTATCTTCGGAGAAGCATTGAATTGAAGCCCCAGTAAACGGCGGCCGTAACTATAACGGTCCTAAGGTAGCGAAATTCCTTGTCGGGTAAGTTCCGACCTGCACGAATGGTGTAACGATCTGGACACTGTCTCAGCCATGAGCTCGGTGAAATTGTAGTATCGGTGAAGATGCCGATTACCCGCAGTGGGACGAAAAGACCCTGTGCACCTTTACTATAGCTTAATATTGACCTTGGACACGTGATGTGTAGGATAGGTGGGAGACTTTGAAGTGGCGTCGCTAGGCGTTGTGGAGTCATTGTTGAAATACCACCCTTTGCTTGTCTGAGGCCTAACCCCGCTTAAGTGGGGGACATTGTTTGGTGGGTAGTTTGACTGGGGTGGTCGCCTCCAAAAGAGTAACGGAGGCTTCTAAAGGTTCCCTCAGCACGCTTGGTAACCGTGCGTAGAGTGCAATGGTATAAGGGAGCTTGACTGAGAGACATACAGGTCGATCAGGTACGAAAGTAGAGCATAGTGATCCGGTGGTTCCGCATGGAAGGGCCATCGCTCAAAGGATAAAAGGTACGCCGGGGATAACAGGCTGATCTCCCCCAAGAGCTCATATCGACGGGGGGGTTTGGCACCTCGATGTCGGCTCGTCACATCCTGGGGCTGGAGAAGGTCCCAAGGGTTGGGCTGTTCGCCCATTAAAGTGGCACGCGAGCTGGGTTCAGAACGTCGTGAGACAGTTCGGTCTCTATCTACTGTGGGCGTTAGAAATTTGAGTGGATCTGATTCTAGTACGAGAGGACCGAATTGGACAAACCTCTGGTGTATCTGTTGTTCCGCCAGGAGCACTGCAGAGTAGCTACGTTTGGAAGGGATAAGCGCTGAAAGCATATAAGCGCGAAACCCACCACAAGATGAGATTTCTTTTAAGGATCGTGGAAGATGACCACGTTGATAGGCTATAGATGTAAAGGCAGTAATGTCATAGTCGAGTAGTACTAATAATCCGTAAGCTTATGTACGCTTTTCCTGCGCCGCAAGGCGCAGGGAGAAACTTTCTGTAAAAAATAGATTTTCTTGTCTCAATATGTTAAGATATTATTGTAGTTATTCATTTTGAAAAATAAATGTATATTACAAATAGTTGCCTAAAGCAATTATAACCTCTTAAGGTGGTTATTGCGGTGGGGCTCACCTCTTCCCATTCCGAACAGAGAAGTTAAGCCCACCTGCGCAGATGGTACTGCAATCCTGTGGGAGAGTATGTCGCCGCCTTTCTTTTAAAAACCCTAATCAGTACGATTAGGGTTTTTTTGTTTTTAAAATTTATTGGATATTCGCTATTTTTAAATGATTACTAATATCTTAAGTAGGTACTAGTGCTTATCCTTATTTATTGAATTGATTTATTACTATTTTAAAACTATATTTGTTTTATGCAGTATTTTATAGAAGTCATTTTACCATTAGCTCTCCAAAAGTCTTTTACTTATGATTTATACTACATAAAGTACTGTTTTTATGCCTCTTAGGGTATACATATTTTGGTGTTATTTACTCTTGCATAAGTAAAATAGTAGATCTGGAATAAAATATATGATCTAGAGTTGTTTTTCTATTATTCTTAGCTATTACCAAGTTAACACATATTATTGTTGAATAATTTCAATGATAGATAGTTCTATCTTTTTAGTGAAATCTTCTGCTTTTGAATTAAATTCTCTTAGTTACCTTTGTACTATACTGTCATTTAATCTGGATTCTTGACTAATATCTTTTATTAATCTACCTGATTTTAACAATTCTGCAATCGTAATTTTAAAGTTTTTATCACAGAATTTTCCATAATTTATCCTATTTATGGGCTTAATTATTGCGTCAAAATAAAGATAGAAATTCCAAAAAGAAGTTTTTGAAGCAAGTAACCAAACGTACGGAAACTCTAGAATAGTTGATACAACTAAAGGGAATAGTTGTCAAGTATCAAAAAAATAAGTTGCTAAATTGATGCGAATTTAATGTTTTGAGAAGTAAATTTTAAAGATGTTTTAAAGTTGTAATAGATTCTAATCATCCGTATTAAGTTTGTATAAGTTTTTTGAATAGAAGTTTTACAGTGAAATCCTTGAATGAAGAAGTTTGGGTATTTTAAACCTATATAAGAATAGTTAAAGGTTGTTTATATCTCACAATTATTATTGATTTGTATAATAGATGAGTGATAGGATGTTAATTAAGTATGTAATCGTAGAAAATTTATCCGACTTTTTGTTGGATGGATATTGTTTTATATGTCATTATTTCAAAACACGGTATAATAAAAAAAAGGAAACAATTGTTTCCTTTTTTAACTTCAGATAAATAAAATTAATCCCAATACTTTTATTTAACTAACCAGAAAGTGCTTTTAATAGTGGCTTAATACTTTTATTATGAATATAACTAACTCTTAATAACATATTAACAATATAATCTTTCAAAAGAAAAATAAATTACCATTTTAAAAGTTATTAAATTGCTTAAAAGAATAAAACAACTAATAATTTTCATGTCTGTTTATGTTTGTTATGTACTTAAATGTAATAATCATGCCAATTTGTGTTAGATGTTGAAATTGATTATAAGTATTTGAATTATAGTGTTTTAATTTTTTTACTCATATTATGTAATTGTGTAAAAAAGCGTTACTGTATAATTATAATGGGTATTTATTACACATATTTTGTATAGTGTCATACTTTGACTGTTTTTTATAAATAAATTTGTGTATGATAATTAATATTAAAAAATTACAAGTTACATTTGTTGTAATAATTTTTTATGTTAGATAATTATGCTTGAGAATTTAAAAAAAATACTAAACGAAGATCAAGATCCAAAATCGATTGATAAAATAACGGCTAAGCTTGAAAATTTATTAATGTCTAATGAAGATATTGGTTACATAGCTGTACAAAAGAAACCAGCAGTAACAATATTACCTGATAGTATTGTTGTTACAAATAAAAGGATAATATTGTGTAAGCCTAAAAATCTTGGTTTATCGATGGAGTTTGTAGATTATGATTGGGATGATATTACAGGTAGTTTTGTTAAAGAAGGAATTCTAGGGGCTGATTTTACTTTTACAACGAAGTCAGATTTAACATATACAATAGATTATTTACCAAAGAATCAAGCAAGAAAACTATATACTTTTGCTAAAGAACAACTGGAGATTCTTAAAAACCCTGTAATTAAAGAGATTGATAAAGAAGAGTCTTCGGTGAGTGCAATTGAATTTGTTTCTGAAGATATAATTTTTAAAAATGAGGAATCTGAAAAAACAGTTCTTGAAGAGACTAAGTCTGAAGAAGTGTTTGATTTTGCTGAAATTATTCCTGTTAATGAGCAAATTATTCGATATGAAGAAGCTAGAGTAGATAATAGTGTTGATTTAGGATCAGAGCGAAAATTGAGTGAATTATCTCAGGATGAATTGTTTGAAAAACTCCAAAATTACAAGAGGTTATTGGATAACGGGTTAATTTTACAAGGCGAGTATGATAGTTTTAAAAAGGAAATTTTGACTTATATGTAGAAAAAAAGGGAATTTATAAATTCCCTTTTTTAGTTTATAATGATTTTTTTTGTTTTTCAACAAATCCATCTGCTTGTAATTTTAATAATTCTGTTGCTTTTTGTTTTTTGTATTTATATAGCTCATTGTCTTCTTTAATGTCAGTATATATTTTATCATAAATTTCGGCATCTGTTTTAAGTTGTAGTTCACTTTGATATTTATTTTGGGTTAGTGCGTTTAAAGTAAACATTTCATAATCTTCAATCTTGTAATCATATTCTCCTTTTCCAGATAGAAGTTTGGCAATTATGGGAGAGGTTTCTATTGCTAGAAATAATAGCATTATAAAGAATGAAGGTAGCCAAGGTAATTTGTTTAAAGCGTTTATTCTGGCCATTAAACCATCAAATGCGTTTATTATAGGTTGCGTCTCTGTTATTTTGTTTTCTAAATTATTTTGAACTTCTTTTATTTGAATTTCTAATTCGTTAATTTTAGATTGATTAGTGTTTTTTAAAGTTTCTAACTCTTTTAGAGCGGAATCGTGTTTTTCACGTTTTTCTTTATAAACGGGCCCTTTTCCTAATTTCTTCGTTCCAGTTGTTCCTTCTGCTTCAGTAATGTAAACAGTGTATAGATTATTAACTTCTTTTTCTTTTTTTAGGACATTATTTTTTAAGCTATCTATTTGCGCTTTATTCTTGTCTAAATCTTTTTGAAAATAATTAGAAATTTCTTTTTTATTGTTTAAGGCCATTGCATTTTTTTCTTTAAGTAAAACTGTATTGATTTCTTTTTCAAAAATTTTAATTTCTAAAGGTTTTGAAATGACAATTGCAATAATGATAGCTAGTATGATTCGAGGAGTTGCTTGAAGAAATTCTTTCCAGAAACTATCTCTTTTCTTTATAGTAGAAACAATAAATCGATCAAGATTGAATATAAGTAATCCCCAAATGAGACCAAAACCTATTGCAGTGTAGATGGTGTCGAAAACGGTGTATAATGCATAACTTGCGGCAATAAAAGCCATTATAGCAGTAAAAAAAACGGTAGCGCCAATTCCGGCATATTTGTTTTGTTCTGCATTAGAGCAAGAATTGATGAGATTCTTATCGGCTCCTGAACATAAGATAAAGAAGGTTTTTAACATAATATTGTTTTTTGATGATGATTGTATTGAAAATAAGTTCAATTTTTGATTAGTACAAATTTAATCACAAATGTTTCAAATTGTTGTTAAATTGTTGAAAAATAATTAGATAAAGAGAAACCCTTACATTAATGTAAGGGTTTCTATAAATAATTTTAAAATAGTTATTAAAAATTAATATCTATAATATTCTGGTTTGAAAGGACCTTCAACAGGAACTCCAATGTATTTTGCTTGATCTTCACGTAATGTTTCTAATTCAACACCTAGCTTAGCTAAATGTAAAGCAGCTACTTTCTCATCTAAATGTTTAGGTAACATATATACTTCATTTTTGTAAGCAGCGCTATTTGTCCATAATTCGATTTGCGCTAAAGTTTGGTTTGTAAATGAATTACTCATTACAAAACTTGGGTGACCTGTTGCACAGCCTAAATTAACTAAGCGTCCTTCTGCTAAAATGATGATATCTTTTCCATTAATAGTATATTTATCAACTTGTGGTTTGATTTCGATTTTTGATGTTCCATGATTCTTGTTTAACCAAGCCATGTCAATTTCGTTATCAAAGTGTCCAATATTACAAACAATTGTTTTATCTTTCATTTGTTCGAAATGAGAACCAAGAACGATATCTTTATTTCCTGTTGTAGTGATGATAATATCAGCATTTCCTACAACAGTGTTTAGTTTTTTAACTTCAAATCCGTCCATTGCAGCTTGTAAAGCACAAATTGGATCTATTTCTGTAACTGTTACGATAGAACCAGCTCCTCTAAAAGAAGCAGCAGTACCTTTTCCTACATCACCATATCCGCAAACTACAACTCTTTTACCTGCTAACATAATATCTGTTGCTCTACGAACAGCATCAACTGCCGATTCTTTACAACCATATTTATTGTCAAATTTTGATTTAGTTACAGAGTCATTTACATTGATTGCTGGAATATGTAAAGTTCCGTTTTGCATTCTTTCATATAAACGGTGAACTCCAGTTGTTGTTTCTTCTGATAAACCTTTGATATTCTCAATTAATTCTGGAAAACGATCAAAAACCATGTTCGTTAAATCACCACCATCATCAAGAATCATATTTAATGGTTTTCTGTCTTCACCAAACCATAAAGTTTGTTCAATACACCAGTCAAATTCTTCTTCATTTAGACCTTTCCATGCATAAACAGGGATTCCAGCAGCAGCGATAGCGGCAGCAGCATGATCTTGAGTTGAAAAAATATTACAAGAACTCCAAGTTACATCAGCACCAAGAGCTACTAAAGTTTCGATTAAAACAGCAGTTTGAATTGTCATATGAAGACATCCTGCAATACGAGCGCCTTTTAAAGGTTGACTTGTACCATATTCTGCTCTTAAAGCCATTAAACCTGGCATTTCTGCTTCAGCTAATTCAATTTCTTTTCTTCCCCAATCTGCTAAAGTAATATCTTTTACTTTGTAAGGCACATAAGTTGTCGTATTTGAACTCATCTATTGTATATTTGTATTATTAATTTTGAATGGCAAAGGTACAAAATCCATTTTTAATTATTAAATTTTATCACTTATTTTGTGAAATGTTTAATAGCATAAAGCTTTGAATTTCAATTGAATATTTTAGATGCCACTATATAAAAAAATAAATAGAGATAAAAACACAATTCTTTTCGTGTGGAAAATTGAAGAAGAGTTTGATGATTTATTTAAAATTATTTCCTTAAAAGAAACTTCATTGATCCGATTGTTAAATATGAAATCGGAAAGTCACCAAAGAGGGTTTTTAGCTGTAAGAATGTTACTCTTAGAAGCAGGTTATACTGATTTTGATTTATACTATGATGAGTTTGGTAAACCACATTTAGTTGATGGTAAACAAATCTCAATTAGTCATTCGCATGATTTCTCAGTAATACAGGTTGGTGATTGTAAGATGGGAATTGATTTAGAAATCTTAAAGAATAAAATTGTAACAATTGCACCGAGGTTTATGGATGTTATGCATTTGAAAAATTTAAATAAAGAAGAGAAAATAAAAAAAGCAACCGTTGTTTGGGGTGTAAAGGAATCGATATTCAAAATTAAAAATGAAAAAGGGATTAGTTTTCCAAATCATATTTTTGAAAATCAATTTAGTTTGAATGATTTTGGAGGAATTGCTCAATTAAAATTTAATAATACTATTGAAGAATATTGTTTTACATTTGAATTTATAGAGAATTATGCTTTAGTTTGCGCATTCGAAAAAAAGTAATGACGTCAATATATCAAGAAATAGTATTTGCTAAAAAAAACAAAAGGAAACTTCTAGTAATTCTTTTGGATCCTGAAAAAATTTTAGTATCTGATGTTGCTTTACTATGTTCAAAAATTAAAAATGCTCCAGTGACTCATATATTTTTGGGAGGAAGTACTTTTAATGGAAATTATTTAGATGAATTAATTGTTGAAATAAAAAAGTATTGCACTCTTCCTATTCTGCTTTTTCCAGGAGATCACAAGCAAATATCAAATGAAGCAGATGGAATTTTATTTTTGAGTTTATTGTCGGGGAGGAATCCAGATTACCTGATTGAGCATCAAATAAATGCAGTTCCTTTTTTAAAGAAAACAGATTTAGAAATTATTCCAACAGCTTATCTGTTAATTGAGAGCGGAACTATCACTGCTGTTGAAAGGGTTAGTCTAACAAAGCCACTAGATAGAAATAATATAGATTATGTTTGTCAAACAGCAAAAGCAGGAGAATTTATGGGAAATAAACTGGTTTATTTAGAAGCAGGAAGTGGGGCAAAAAATGCGATTCCTTTAGAAATGATTAAGAAAGTGGTTGATGAAATTCAGATTCCATTAATCGTTGGAGGAGGTATTAGTACTCAGGAAGCTATAGAGAAAGTATTTGAAGCAGGTGCCGATATGGTTGTTATTGGAACTGCATTTGAAAATGATAACACCTTTTTTAATTAATGATTGATTTTTTATTTTCACAATATAAAGGCTATCCGACACATCAAATTGTTTTAGAAATTATTGCTATTCTTTTTGGATTGGCAAGTGTTTTGTTTGCTAAAAAGAATAATATTTTAGTTTATCCAACGGGAATTGTTAGTACCATTATTTTTGTATATTTATTGTATAAATGGAGTTTAATTGGAGACATGTTAATTAATGGATATTATGCTACTATGAGTATTTATGGTTGGGTGCTTTGGTCACAAAAAAAAGATGATATAATAGAGTATCCTATATCTATTATGGATAAAAGAGATATTATTAAAGCTGTGGTTATATTTTTTATTACAGTTCTATTTGTTGTTTTTATATACAAATTTTTCAATAAATTTACAGACTGGACAGCTTATGTAGATACATTTACAACAGGGATATTTTTTGTAGGAATGTGGCTTATGGCTAAAAGAAAAATTGAAAATTGGATACTTTGGATTATTGGAGATATTATTTCTATTCCATTGTATTTTTATAAAGGTTATACTTTTACAAGTCTTCAATATTTTATATTTACAATTATTGCAATTTACGCCTTTAAAGAATGGAAAAAAAGTTTAGCGAAAACGATTTAAAACAAATAAAACTCAAAGAAATAACAGTAGAAAGCATAGAGCAACAGCTGCGTTTTTTTAGAACTGGAATTCCTAAAATTAAATTACTAAAGTCAGCAACAAAAGATGATGGTATTTGGGTTTTAGATAAAGAAGAAAAAGCTTTTTATGTAGCAGTATTTGATAAGAAAAAGCAGTATTTTAATATTGAAAAGTTTATTCCTGCTTCTGGTGCGGCTACAAGGATGTTTAAGTTTTTAACTGAATTTTTGTTCGAATTTGATATTGAAAATGAAACTATTAATGCTTATATTAATAGAAAGAAAAGCAATGATCTACCTATTTTTTTAATTGGAATAAAAAATTTCCCTTTTTATGTAGAATTAAAAAAGCATACGCTTTCTCTTTATCCAGAATATGAAAGTTATAATAGTGATAAAAAAAGTTATTGTTTAATTAAAACACTACTTTCAAAAGACTGTTTCAATTATGGAAATAAACCTAAAGGAGTTTTACCTTTTCACGAGAAAGAAGGAGAAAAAGTAACGCCAATAGAAGAACATTTAAAGGAAACTATTTTTTATAAAAGAGGAGATAGAAAGCCTAAAGTACATTTTACAATTTCAGAAGAACATTTAGTGGATTTTGAAAAAATAACGTCAAAGTATGATGATTTTGATATTTCATTTTCATATCAACAACCTTATACTGATACACTAGCTGTAAACTTAGATAATTCTCCTTATAGAGATGAACAAGGTAATTTGTTTTTTAGACCAGGAGGACATGGGGCTTTAATTGAAAATCTTAATGCTCTGAATTCGGATATTATCTTTATAAAAAATATTGATAATGTTTCCTATAATCACATTGATGATGTTTTAGAGAATAAAAAAATACTAGGAGGAGTCTTAATTACTATTCAAAATCAAGTATTTGATTATCTTAAAGAAATTGAAAAAGAAACAATAACTATTGAAAGAATTAAAGAGATTTCAGATTTTATTACTCAAAAATTAAATTGGAATCTACCAAAAGAGTTTTTTAATTTTACCCAAAAAGAGCAATTAGAAAAACTTTTTGAGATACTGAATAGACCTATTCGTGTATGTGGAATGGTGAAAAATGAAGGAGAGCCAGGAGGTGGTCCTTTTTGGATTAATCATGAAGATGGAAGAGTTTCGCTTCAAATTGTAGAAAGCTCGCAAATAGACTTAAATGACACAAATCAAATGAATATTTTTAGAAATTCAACACATTTTAATCCTGTAGATTTAGTTTGTGGAATTAAAAAATATAATGGAGAAAAATTTGATTTAAACGAGTATGTAGATAAAAATACAGGTTTTATTGTTGAAAAAAATAAAAATGGTAATCCGATAAAAGGATTTGAGTTACCTGGTTTGTGGAATGGAGCAATGGCATTTTGGATTACTATTTTCGTTGAAGTTCCGTTAACTACATTTAATCCAGTAAAAACAGTGAATGATTTATTAAAGTCAGCACATCAATCAAAAAATGAATAAAGAAATTGTTATATCTGAGTTAAAATTAAAAGCAGTAAGAAGTAGTGGTGCTGGTGGTCAAAATGTAAATAAAGTTTCTTCTAAAGTAGTGCTTACTTTCGATTTAAATAGTTCATTGGGTTTAACTGAAGAGGAAAAAGAGTATTTAAAAGAAAGAATAGCAACTAGATTAACACAAGATTTTATTTTGATGTTAAATTGTGATGAAGATAGAAGTCAATTAAAAAACAAAGAAATTGTAATTAAACGATTTCTAACGATATTAACTAACGGATTAAAGAAACCTAAAATTAGAAAAGAAACTAGAATTCCAAAATCAGTAAAAGAAAAAAGAATTAAAGAAAAGAAAAATATAGGTTTAATAAAGCAGTCTAGAAGAAAGCCAGAAATTTAACTTTTTACAGATATAATCTGATTACTTTACTATCTTTGCATCGTCTCAAAGGGGTGCTTTAAATATTTTAAAATTTTAAGGCTGAGATTATACCCGTGGAACCTAGAACAGATAATGCTGTTTAGGGAATTAAAAAACTAAATACTATTAAATTTAACAAAGAATAATTACCCCTTTTATTCGTATATAATTTGCGAATGAAAACTTTATTCAAAATTAAAAAATCAAAAAAGACATTGAGCTTTTTGATTACTTTTTCTTCACTATGTATCTTTTCACAGGAAAAACAACTTGACAGTATTAAAGTAACACAACTAGACGAGGTTTTAGTGTCTGCCGTAAGAGCAAATTCAAAGCAACCTGTAAGTTTTACTAATATGTCAAAAACTGAAATTGCAAAACGCAATTTAGGTCAAGACATTCCTATGTTATTAAACTATTTGCCTTCTGTTGTTACTACAACTGATGCTGGAAATGGTGTTGGCTATACAGGAATTAGAGTAAGAGGGAGTGATGCGACAAGAGTAAATATTACAATTAATGGAATTCCATATAATGATTCAGAATCTCATGGAACATATTGGGTAAATATGCCTGATTTCGCTTCTTCTTTACAAAGTATTCAATTACAAAGAGGAGTTGGAACATCTACAAATGGTTCTGGAGCGTTTGGAGCAAGTTTAAATATGCTTACAGATTTAGCTGCGGAAGAATCAAATGGTGAAATTTCAAATTCATTTGGAAGTTTTAATACAAGAAAGCATACAGTAAAATTTAGTACTGGAAAAATGAAAAATGGTTTTGAACTTTCTGGAAGATTGTCAAATATTCATTCAGATGGTTATGTTGATAGAGCTACTTCAGATTTAAAATCCTATTTTTTACAAGGAGCTTATTTTGAAGGGACTACTTTGATTAAGGCCTTAGCGTTTGGAGGAACTGAAAGAACGTATCAATCATGGAACGGAGTTGATAGAGAGACTTTTAATGAAAACCCTACATTTAATTCAGCAGGAATCTATACTGATGAGTTTGGGAATACTCGTTATTATGATAATGAAACTGATAATTATCAGCAAGATCATTATCAGTTACATTGGAACGAGAAATGGAGTGAGAATTGGAATACAAACTTAGCTTTTCATTATACAAAAGGAAAAGGATATTACGAAAATTATAAAGAAGATGAAGCTTTTTCAGATTATGGGCTTATTCCAACTGCTGGGCAAGTTTCAACAGATTTAATTCGTCAAAAATGGTTAGATAATAATTTCTATGGAACTACATTTTCTGCAAATTATAATAAAGATAATTTTGACTTTATATTAGGAGGAGCTTGGAATAAATATGAAGGCGATCATTTTGGAAAAGTAATTTGGGCAAGATATGCTTCTACAAGTGAACTTGGAGATAGATATTACGATGATTATGGAAATAAAACAGACGGAAATGTTTTTGCAAAAGTGAGTTATGAATTTTCAAACGGATTTGCTGTTTTCGGAGACTTACAGTATAGAACAGTAAACTATGAAGCAAATGGAGTTCAAGCAGATTTGATAAATGATACATTTAATTTTTTCAATCCAAAAGCAGGACTAACATATAAATTATCTAATAATAGTACTTTATTTTTGTCGTATGCAAGAGCAAATAGAGAGCCAAATAGAACAGATTATGAGAATGGAAGTCCTAAGCCAGAACAGTTAGATGATTTTGAATTAGGATGGAAATTCGGATCTTCAAAATCAAGATTAAATGTGAATGCATACTATATGGCATATAAAGATCAATTGGTTTTAACAGGTGAACTAGATGATGTTGGAGCGCCTATTCGTAGTAATAGTGGTGATAGTTATCGTTTAGGTGTTGAAGTAGAAGCTACAATATTATTGTCTAAAAAATGGACAATAGCGCCTAATTTTACATTGAGTAAGAATAAAAATATTGATTTTTATTCAGATGCTTCTGGAGATTTGGAGAATATTGGGAATACAAATATTGCATATTCGCCAGAAATTATAATTGGAAATCAAATAATATTCAGTGGGTTTAAAAATTTTGAAATAGGTTTGCTGTCAAAATTTGTAGGAGAACAATATTTAAATAACACAGATGATAAATCAGGGATATTAACAGATTATTTTGTTAATGATTTAAATTTAATATATTCTTTACCAATACATAAAATTGCTGAAGAAATTATTTTTACACTTAATTCGAATAATATTTTTAATAAAAAATATGCTTCTAATGCTGTTGATTATGGAGGTGGTTATGTTTATTATTATCCACAAGCAGGTGCAAATATAATGTTTGGAATGACTTTGAAGTTTTAAAAAAACAAATAGCCATAAAAAAACCGACTTTAAAAGTCGGTTTTTTAGTTTATATAAGAATATAGTTATTGAATTAATCCTCTTGAAATTACAATACGTTGAATTTCTGATGTTCCTTCATAAATTTGTGTGATTTTTGCATCACGCATCATACGTTCTACATGGTATTCACGTACATAACCATTTCCTCCATGAATTTGTACAGCTTCAATGGTTGCGTTCATAGCTGTTTCAGAAGCAAAAAGTTTTGCCATTGCACCTGAATGCGATATGTCTTGACCAGCGTCTTTTTCAAAAGCAGCTTTAAAACATAACATTCTTGCAGCTGTAATTTGAGTTGCCATATCTGCTAATTTAAAAGCAATAGCTTGATGCTTGAAAATTTCTTTTCCAAAAGCTTTACGTTCTTGTGCATACTTTAAAGCTAATTCATAAGCTCCAGAAGCAATACCTAATGCTTGAGAAGCAATACCGATTCTTCCTCCATTTAAAACGCCCATTGCGAAATTAAAACCAAAACCATCTGCTCCAATTCTATTTTCTTTAGGTACTTTAACGTCTGTAAATAATAAAGAATGAGTATCAGAACCTCTAATTCCCATTTTATTCTCTTTTGGTCCTATATCAAAACCTTCCCATCCTTTTTCTACAATAAAAGCATTAATACCTTTATGTCCTTTCTCAATATCTGTTTGTGCAATTACAATGTAAGTAGAAGCTGTTCCACCATTAGTTATCCAGTTTTTTGTTCCGTTTAACAAATAGTAGTCTCCTTTGTCAATTGCAGTTGTTTTTTGTGAAGTAGCATCAGAACCTGCTTCTGGCTCAGATAAACAAAAAGCACCTATAACCTCTCCTTTTGCTAAAGGAGCTAAATATTTTTGTTTTTGCTCTTCATTGCAGTATTTTTCTAATCCAGCACAAACTAAAGAGTTGTTAACCGACATAATTACGGCAGCAGAAGCATCAATTTTAGCAATTTCTTCCATAGCTAATACATAAGACACACTGTCTAATCCTGAACCACCATATTTCGGATCAACCATCATTCCTAAAAATCCAAGTTCAGCCATTTTTTTAACTTGTTCCGTAGGAAAAATTGAATGTTCATCTCTTTCAATAACTCCAGGATGTAATTCTGTTAAAGCAAAATCTCTAGCTGCTTGTTGAATCATTAATTGCTCTTCAGTTAATTTAAAATCCATATCGTGTAAATAAAGTTTTAAGTAATTTATTAAAAGTTCCCAAATGTAATTATTTATTAGCAATTTTTCAATAACAATTTGTAATTTTAGCCCATGCAAAAGGATTCCTATAGTGTTATTGGGGTTATGTCAGGCACATCTCTTGACGGGGTTGATTTGGTTTACGTTACATTGTCTTTTTCAAGTAAGTGGAACTTTAAGATTCATATATTTGAAACAGTTCCTTATACTGAATATTGGATTAGTATGTTGTCAAATTCAATTCATTTATCAAACAATGAACTTTTAGATTTAAATCAAAAATACACAGAAGAATTAGCTAAGATAATTTCTGAATTTATTACAAAAAATGAAATTCAGAATATTGATATAGTATGCTCTCATGGGCATACCGTTTTACATCAACCAGAAAATGGTTTTACACTTCAAATAGGAAACCTAAGTAAAATAGCTGAATTAATAAAACAAAATGTAGTCTGCGATTTTCGAGTTCAAGATGTTCAATTGGGAGGACAAGGTGCTCCACTAGTACCTATTGGAGATCGATTGTTGTTTTCTGAATATGATTATTGTTTAAATTTAGGTGGCTTTTCAAATATTTCTTTTGAAGAAGATGGAGAAAGGATTGCTTTTGATATTTCTCCTGTTAATACAGTTTTGAATTTTTATGCAAATCAACTTGGGTTAAATTATGATGATAAGGGGAATTTAGCTAAAAAAGGACTTTTAAATAATGAATTGTTAATAGAGTTAAATTCCTTAATTTTTTATGAGCAATCTTATCCTAAGTCTTTAGGGATGGAGTTTGTTAATTCAAAAATATTTCCAGTTTTAAATAAATATTCGATTCCTGTAAATGATATATTGCGAACATTTGTAGAGCATATCGCTTTCCAAATAAGTAAAGTAATCGTTAAGAAGAATACTTCTGTTTTAATTACAGGAGGAGGTGCTTATAACGATTTTTTAATTGAACGAATTAAATCTTATTTGCCGAATATTAATTTGGTAATTCCGAATAATATTATAGTTGAATCTAAAGAAGCATTGGTTTTTGCTTTATTAGGTGTGCTAAAATTACGCAATGAAAATAATACATTAGCATCAGTAACAGGTGCAAGGCAAAATCATAGCGCTGGAAATGTTTTTACATGGAAATAGTATTTATTTAAGAATCAATTAATTATGTGATTTAACAATTTGTTAAGCCTTAATTTAAAACTTTGAAATACACTTAATTCAGAAGATTATGTATATTTGTGGAATTGAAAAATAACCAACAAGAATGAAAGATTTATTAAAGAAATTTGAAAATAAAGAACCTGAAATAGTATTTAATTGGAAAGATCCTGAAACAGAAGCAGAAGGATGGACAGTTATTAATTCCTTAAGAGGTGGTGCTGCTGGTGGTGGTACTAGAATGCGTAAGGGATTAGATATGAATGAAGTGCTTTCTTTAGCAAAAACTATGGAAGTTAAATTTTCAGTTTCTGGACCAGCAATTGGAGGTGCAAAATCAGGAATAAATTTTGACCCAAATGATCCACGTAAAAAAGGAGTACTAGAAAGATGGTACAAAGCTGTTTCTCCATTATTAAAAAACTACTATGGAACAGGAGGAGACTTGAATGTAGATGAGATTCATGAAGTTATTCCTATGACTGAGGACTGTGGTGTATGGCATCCTCAAGAAGGTGTTTTTAATGGTCACTTTAAACCAACAGAAGCAGATAAAATAAATAGAATAGGACAATTACGACAAGGAGTAATTAAAGTAATTGAAAATCCTAACTTCTCACCAGATGTAAATAGAAAATATACAGTAGCAGATATGATCACTGGTTATGGTGTTGCTGAAGCAGTTCGTCATTTTTATGCAATTTATGGAGGTGATGTGAAAGGAAAGAAAGCTATTGTTCAAGGATTCGGAAATGTAGGTTCGGCTGCGGCTTTTTATTTAGCAGAAATGGGAGCTAAAATTGTCGGAATAATTGATAGAGATGGAGGTTTAATTAATGAGAATGGGTTTTCATTTGAAGAAATTACAAATTTATTCTTAAATAAAGATGGGAACAAGTTGGTTTCAGAGAATATGATTCCATTTGATGAAATTAACGAAAAAATATGGTCAATCGATGCTCAAATATTTGCACCATGTGCTGCATCAAGACTAGTGCAAAAAAGTCAAATTGACCAGATGATTGCCTCTGGATTAGAAGTGATTTCTTGTGGAGCAAATGTTCCTTTTGCAGATAAAGAAATTTTCTTTGGGTCAATAATGGAAGAAACAGATACTAAAGTTAGTTTAATACCCGATTTTATTTCAAATTGTGGAATGGCTAGAGTATTTGCATATTTCATGGAGAAAAAAGTTCAAATGACAGATGAGTCTATTTTTTCTGACACTTCAAATATTATTAAAGCAGCTATTCAGAAAACATACGATTTAAGTTCAGAAAAATACAATATAAGTGCAAGAGCTTTTGAAATTGCTTTAAAACAACTTATTAAATAATTATTAGATGGAAATTTTATTAATCGTAATATTCGTTCTTGGTTACTTAGCCATAGCGATGGAACATTCTTTGAAAGTTGATAAATTGATTCCTGCTCTAGGAATGATGGCTATTCTGTGGGCATTAATTGCAGTCAATCATTTGGAGGTTTTTGAGATTTTACCAGGAATAGGAAAAGAAAGTCATCATGTAGAAGGTGTTCTTTTACATCATTTAGGAAAAACAGCCGAAATACTTTTCTTCCTTATGGGAGCAATGACAATTGTTGAAATTGTTGACTATTTTGATGGTTTTTCAACGATAAAGTCGTTTGTTAAAACAAGAAGTAAAATAAGATTACTGTGGTTGTTTACTACATTAGCATTTGTATTGTCAGCTATTATAGATAATCTTACAGCTACAATTGTATTAATTACAATTTTGCAGAAAATTATAAAAGATAAAGAAGTTCGTTTATGGTTTGCGGGGTTAATTGTAATCGCTGCAAATGCAGGAGGAGCTTGGTCTCCTATTGGAGATGTTACAACTACAATGCTTTGGATAGCAAATAAAGTTTCTGCGGGACAACTTATTCAGCACGTATTGATTCCTTCTATAATATGTTATGTAGTTCCAACTGTAATAGCATCAAGAATGAAAATTTTTAAAGGAAATATTGAAGCAGAAGTTGAGGTTGACGAAGTTAGCCCTCCTTATAGCTCTTTAATGTTTTATTTAGGCTTAGGTTCCATTTTATTTGTTCCAATTTTTAAAACAGCTACACATTTACCTCCTTATGTTGGAATGATGTTATCATTAGCTGTTGTAGCTGCTGTAGCAGAAGTATTAAGTAATAGGAAGTTTAGTGTGGGAGGAGCAACTGCTGGTGAAGGTTCAGTACATCATAGTCCCGTTCATAAATCATTGTCTAAAATTGAAATGCCAAGTATTTTATTTTTCTTAGGTATTTTAATGGCTGTTGCTGCTTTAGAATCATTAGGAATGTTATTTGATTTTGCAGGAATATTAGAAAATAGTGTGCCATATCTTGGTACAGAACATCATTCAACAAAAATTTCAGATTTAGTAGTCTTGCTATTAGGAGCAGGTTCTGCAATTATAGATAATGTGCCTTTAGTTGCGGCAAGTATAGGAATGTTTCAAATTGGAATGGACGAACCAGCTTGGCATTTTATCGCATATTCAGCAGGAACAGGAGGAAGTATATTAATAATTGGTTCTGCTGCTGGAGTTGTTGCAATGGGAATGGAAAAAATAGATTTCTTTTGGTATCTTAAAAAAATAGGTTGGTTGGCACTTGTTGGGTTTTTAGCAGGTTCTGTTGGGTTTATTATTTTGAGAGACTTTCTTTTGAATGCATCATAAGTTAACAAGACAATTTTTTTAATTAATAGACGTTATTATATAAAATTAGAATATGAGTATATTTCTTCAAGTAGATAGTTTAGCAGTTGCCAGTCAAGTTATGGCAGAAGATCAGCCCGTAGAAAAGACACTTTCAATATGGGAATTATTAACAAGTGGAGGAATAGGTGGTCAAGCCATTATCTTAGTCTTATTTATTTTACTTTTTTTAGCTCTTTTTCTATATTTTGAAAGATTGATGGCAATAAATAAAGCAAGTAAGATTGATTCAAGTTTTATGAATAATATTAAGATGAATATCTTATCAGGAAAAATAGATTCAGCTAAGATGTTGTGTGCTCAAACAAATTCACCTGTTGCAAGGCTAATTGAAAAAGGAATTTCTCGTATTGGAAAACCACTTGAAGATATCAATACAGCTATTGAAAATGCAGGTAATTTAGAGTTGTATAAATTGGAAAAAAATACAAGTATGTTGGCTACTATATCTGGTGCTGGACCAATGATTGGTTTCTTAGGAACAGTGCTTGGTATGATTCTTGCTTTTCACAAGATGGCAAGTGGTGGCGGACAAATTGAAGTAGGTTCTTTAGCAGAAGGAATTTATACAGCAATGACAACTACAGTTATAGGTCTTATTGTGGGTATTGTAGCATATATGGGATATAATCACTTAGTTGTGAAAACAAATAAAGTGGTTAATCAAATGGAAGCAAATGCAGTTGAGTTTTTAGATCTATTAAATGAACCAGTATAATGAAGTTAGGTAAAAATAAAAATAAAGTATCTACAGAATTCAATATGTCTTCAATGACAGATATTGTATTTCTATTATTGATATTTTTTATGCTTACTTCTACAATGGTTACAACTAATGCTTTAGACTTAGTACTACCAAAAGGAAAAGGGAAAACCGATAGTAATAAAAGTATTTCTGTGAGTATAGATAAGGATTTGTCATTTTATATTGATAAAGATAAAATTGATGAAACCCAATTGGAAACCCAGTTGTTAGCATTGGTAGCGAATGCTGAAAATAAAGCAATAGTCTTAAGAGCTGAAAAATCTGTTCCTCATGAAAAAGTAGTATATGTAATGGATATTGCATATAGAAATGGAATTAAGATGGTCGTGGCAGTTAGTCCAAAATAGATAAATATGAAATTTTTAGAAACAGAAGAAGAAAAAAAATCATTTGTAATATCAAGTGTAATACTTCTTGCAATTTTATTATTTTGTATTTTCTTTGGACTAACTTCCTTAGATCCTCCACCTGAAAATGGAATCGCAATAAATTTTGGAACAAGTGATGTTGGTCAAGGTGAAATACAACCTACAGAACCAATACAATCTGCTCCACAAAACACACAATCTCAACCTGAAACAAGCCAGAAAGAGGATGTCTTGACAGATGATAATGATTCTCCTGTTGTGGTTCAGCCAAAGAAGACTACTCAGAAACCAAAAACACCTACAGAAACTAAACCAGTTACAAAACCATCACCTAAGCCTTCGCAGCAAACAAATAGTGCTTTAAATAGTATATTAAATGGAAAACCGTCAGAAGGAACATCACAAGGTGGTCATGGAGATGATGGTTTGGCAGGAGATAAGGGTGATCCAAATGGAAGTATCTATGCTAATAGTTTCTATGGAAGCGGTTCAGGAAATGGTTCAGGAAACGGAACTGGCTGGGGATTAGCTGGTAGAAAATTAGCTGGGAACAATAAAAAAGTGCAAGATTGTAATGAATCAGGTACCGTTGTTGTTAAAATTTGGGTGAATAGAAACGGAAATGTTATTAAAGCAGAGCGTTCACAAGGAACTACCAATACAAACCCTTGTTTAGTTAATCCTGCAATTGAAACAGCAAAAACTTTTAAATGGCAAGCAGATCCAAACGCTCCTGAAACTCAAATAGGTTTTGTTGTTGTTAACTTCAAATTGGGAGAATAAATTTTAAAAGCTATTTTATGAATTACAAAGAAACAACAGAGTGGCTTTTTAGTCAACTCCCTATGTTTCAAAATCAAGGAGCTTCTGCTTATAAAGATAACTTGTCTAATGTTATTTTGCTTGATGATTATTTAAAAAATCCACATAAAAAATTTAAAACAATCCATATTGCTGGTACTAATGGGAAAGGCTCAACTTCTTCTCTATTGGCATCGGTATTACAAGAAGCAGGTTATAAAGTAGGGTTATATACTTCTCCACATCTAAAGGATTTTAGGGAGCGTATAAAAATAAATGGCGAAATGATTACAGAAGAGTTTGTGATTAATTTTGTTGCCAATAATAAACCTTTTTTTGAAGCCAATAAGCTTAGCTTTTTTGAAATGACTGTTGGAATGGCTTTTGACTACTTTTCAAAAGAAGGAGTAGATGTAGCAATCGTTGAGGTTGGTATGGGAGGACGCTTGGATGCTACTAATATTGTTAATCCACTAGTGTCTGTTATTACGAATATAGGGTTAGATCATACACAGTTTTTAGGAGATACTTTAGAGAAAATTGCAATAGAGAAAGCAGGAATAATAAAATTAGGAACGCCTATTGTTATTGGAGAATATGTTCTTGAAACTAAAAAAGTATTTCAAGAATTAGCAGATAAAAACAATGCGCCAATTACTTTTGCGCAAGATTTATATTTTGAAGACCTTCCTTGTGAATTGTTAGGAGATTATCAAAAGCAAAATAAAAAAACAGTTTTAGCAGTATTAGAAATTCTTAAAAATTATTTTTCTATAAGTGAAAAAGCCATATCAAAAGGTTTTTTAAAGGTTGTTTCTAATACAGGGTTATTAGGACGATGGCAAATTCTTAATTTGCACCCAAAAGTAGTATGTGATACAGCTCATAATTCGCATGGGTTAAAAATAGTATTAGATCAGATAAAAAAAGAAGAAATAAATCAATTACATATTGTGTTGGGGGTGGTTAATGATAAAGATTTAGACAGTATTCTGCCTTTATTTCCTAAAAAAGCGAAATATTATTTTTGTAAGCCAAATATTTCTAGAGGACTTTCTTCTGCCTCTTTACAAAAAAAAGCTGGTGAATATTCTTTATTTGGAGACACATATAATTCTGTTTCAGAGGCTTATGAAGTAGCGCTGAGTTTGTCTTCAAAAACTGATTTTATCTATATAGGAGGAAGTACTTTTGTTGTAGCAGAAATTGTGTAATTTTTTTCAAAAAATGTTTGCAAATTCTAAATTCTACACTATATTTGCACTCGCAATACGGAAGTAAAGCAATTTATTGGGGCGATTAGCTCAGCTGGTTCAGAGCACCTCGTTTACACCGAGGGGGTCGGGGGTTCGAACCCCTCATCGCCCACTTAATAAAAAAAGCCTATAAATATTTATTTATAGGCTTTTTTGGTTTTATAAGTGAAGGATTATTAGAACGTGTATACTAAGCCAACACCTAATAATTGTTTTAATTGAACTTTTGGTCCTACAATTATTTGTTCTCCTTCTTTTTCTTCTTTTGCTTTTACATCATCATCATAAACTAAATGAGTGCCAATATTTGCTCTAACATATTCATTTATGGTCATGTTCAATTGTAATTGCCAATCAATATCAATATTTCCAAAATTATTCAAATAATCAGAGTATAAACTAGCACGATGTTCTAAATTTATATTCTTGAATATTTCTTTTTCCCATTGATTCGTAATTAAAATTCCAATTTCTGTTCGCGATTTCCTTCCATTTTGAAGCAACTCTCCTGTTACTTCGTCATAAATTGCAGCATCTACTCCAAAAGCTCCTTGATTAGCTAATCTCCTGTCTAAAACAAGGGTGGTTTTCTGAGTTAAAGGTGATAAATAAACGTTTAAATTAAGATCTTTTCTAGAGTATTCACTACCAATACCAATAAAAAAATATGCTGGAGCAAACGGTTTAGAGATTGCAAATTCTGTATTCGGATAAGAATAACCATTTGCAAATTGTGTGTTGAAATTAAACTTTCCACTGTAAAACCAATTAGAAACAGTATCCTTTCTGAAGCCTATGGTTGAATTTATTTGAATTTGATCATCTGTTTTTCTTACTTCTCTTCCTTCTTGTTTGTTTATTCCATAACGGAAAATTAGTTCATTCTTCCAATTTAGATTTTTTTTAGAATATTCTCTTATGAAGTTCCCTTTAAATAAGCCTGATACTGAGTTGTTTCCTCCAGCATTCCAGTTTACGAAAGTGATTTGAGAGATGTCTAATCCAATTTTATTTGATTTTTTCCAATATGATATTGTATCAGGGAGTTCTGTTCTAATTATTTGGGCAAAATTTTGTTGTAAGGTAAATAATAGAAATCCTAGTAGGTAGGCTTTTCTCATGATTGAATTAAAAAATTTAGTTGGTTAATAATAGTTGTAACGTTTATTTTGCAGATATGTTGTAATTCTTCAATGCTTCCGTGTTCTATAAATTGGTCAGGAATTCCTAAATTTAAGACTTTAATGGGAATATTGTTTTCCGTAATATATTGATTTACTAAAGAACCAAAACCGCCTATTATAGAGCCATCTTCAATTGTTATGATGGTTTTATATTTAGTGCTAATTTCAGCCAAGGTTTTTTGATCTATTGGCTTGATAAATGGAAAATGATAATGAGAAATTAAATCTGGATTATTACATTTAATTATTGCCTTTTCTACATTCGTACCTATTGTACCAGTAGAAAGGAATGCTATTTCACTTCCTTTTTTAAGACATTTGGCATCTCCTATTTTAATTTTTTGAAATGGTTCTTGCCAAGTTGTTATTTCTCCTCGTCCTCTAGGATAACGAATGGCAATCGGATAATCTAAACCAAGTTGGGCAGTATACATGATATTTCGTAACTCAATTTCATTAATAGGGGCAAAAATGATTAAATTAGGAATACAATTTAAATAAGAAATATCAAAAACACCATGATGAGTAGCTCCGTCTTCACCAACTAGTCCTGCTCTATCTAAGCAAAAAATAACAGGGAGTTTCTGTAAAGCTACATCATGAATTATCTGATCATAAGCACGTTGTAGAAAGGTAGAGTAAATATTGCAAAAAACAATCATTCCTTGTGTTGTCATTCCTGCTGCTAAAGTAACAGCATGCTGTTCGGCAATTCCTACATCAAAAGCTCTTTCTGGAAATTCTTCCATCATAAACTTCATGGAGCTTCCAGTTGGCATCGCAGGAGTTATGCCTATTATTTTTTCATTTCGTTTTGCTAACTCAACAAGTGTGTGTCCAAAAACATCTTGAAATTTAGGAGGTAGTCCGTCTTCATTTTTTGGGTGTATTTTCCCTGTCTTAGCCTCAAATTTCCCTGGAGCATGATATTTTACTTGGTATTCTTCAGCCAATTGTAGTCCTTTTCCTTTTGTGGTAATAATATGAAGGAACTTAGGTCCTTTTACTTTTTTTAATCTATTTAATTCTGAAATTAGTTTTGGTAAATCATGACCGTCTATTGGACCGGAATAGTCAAAATTTAAAGACTTAATGATATTGTTTCCTTTTGGGTTTTTGCCTTCCTTTACAGCGGTAAGGTAATTTTTTAGAGCACCTATACTTGGATCAATTCCTATAGCATTATCATTTAAAATAACTAATAAATTAGCGTCTGTAACACCAGCATGATTTAACCCTTCGAAAGCCATTCCACTTGCTATCGAAGCATCTCCAATTATAGCGATATGGTGTTTTTCAGTTTCTTTTTTTAATTGAGAAGCTAAAGCCATTCCTAATGCTGCTGAAATTGAAGTAGAAGAATGTCCTACTCCAAAAGTGTCATAAATACTCTCACTTCTTTTTGGAAAACCAGATATACCATTTAATTCCCTATTAGTATGGAAAATATTTTTTCTTTTTGTTAAGATTTTATGACCATACGCTTGATGTCCTACATCCCAAACTAATTGATCTTCTGGTGTATTGAAAACATAATGTAAAGCTATAGTAAGTTCTACTACACCTAAACTGGCGCCTAAATGACCTCCTTTTTGAGATATAATATCAATAATAAAATCCCTCAATTCTTGTGCAAGCTGTGGTAATTGATTTTCAGAAAGTGTTCTTAAATCTTTTGGGGAATTAATTGTATTTAGTATGTTGCTTTCCATTATAAAAAAAGCAAATTTAAACTTTTGTTTTGTATTAGTCTAGTTTTATTCATATTGGATAAAATATTTAACTTTTGCTTTTCAATTTCTTATGATGTATTCGCTTCGGTTTTTATAATAGATTTTTTGAGTTTCAGAATTTTTTGTTTCTACTGAAAGCCTTTTTGTTTAATACAATAAGAATTGTATCTAGATTTCGTAATTTTGAAAAATGGAAAATATTTTTACTGACGAATATTTTATGAAAAAAGCCTTAATTGAGGCTGAAATTGCTTTTGAAAAAGGAGAAATTCCCGTTGGAGCAGTTATTGTAATAGATAATAAAGTAATTGCTAGAAGTCATAATTTAACAGAATTATTGCACGATGTTACAGCGCATGCAGAGATGCAAGCTATTACAAGTGCGGCTAATTATTTAGGAGGGAAATATTTGAAAGACTGCACGTTATACGTAACATTAGAGCCTTGTCAAATGTGTGCAGGAGCTTTATATTGGAGTCAAATTTCTAAAATTGTTTTTGGTGCGTCAGATGAAAATAGAGGATTCTTGAAAATGGGAACTCAATTGCATCCTAAAACAAAAGTAGTCTCGGGAGTTCTTGAAAAAGAATGCGCTATATTAATGAAAGCTTTTTTTAGAACAAAACGATAAAAAATCCTATCTCCTGTATTAAAAAATATAGTACCTTTAAAGAATATTTTGTAATAGAAATCTGCATTTTATTTTTATCTTTTTAAATTCGTATTTTATGAAAAGTTCTCGTTTTTTAAGGTTGTTTTTAATCTTAGTTATGATTGTTTCTTGTTCTAAAGAAAACAAAAAATTTAATTCTGATTATTCTCTTTTTAAAGAACATATTTTGAATTTTAGTTCAGGATTAGTTTCAGCAAAAAGTGATGTTAGAGTCGTATTAGCATTTGATAATGCAGATTGGACACCAAAAAAAGAATTAGATGACGATTTTTTTACAATTACCCCAAGTGTAGAAGGAAAAGTAATTGCACTTTCTACAAATACACTTGCATTTGTTCCAAATAAGCCATTGGAATCTAATAAAGAATATCAAATTTCATTGCATCTTTCTGAAATTAAAGATGTTCCAAAAGAACTAAAAGATTTTAATTTTTCAATTAAAACAATTAAGCAGGATTTTATTGTTTCAACATTAGATTTACAATCATATAGCAAAGAATATTTGTATTTGAATGGAATAATTGCAACAAGCGATAACTTAGATTTAGAAACTGCAAACAAGTTAGTTAAAGTAGAACAAAACGGAAAACAATTAAAAGTTAAAATAGATAAAGAACTAAGTACAGAAAAAGAATTTAAAATAGTTATAGATAGTATTCAACGTTTTGAAGAAGATAGCAAAATTACCATTAAATGGAATGGTAAAGATGTAGGAATTGATCAAGCGGGAACATTAGAATATGAAATTCCGGGTAAAAATAACTTTAAAATAATAAGCGCAGAAGTTCAAGAAGATAATAATCAGGTTTTATTATTAAATTTTTCAGATCCGTTAAAAAAAGGACAAAACTTTGATGGACTTATAGATGTAGAATCAGCATCAAATTTAAAATTTTCAACAGCAGGAAATTTACTTAAAATAATCTTTTCTGAACCTTTGAAAGGAGAATTGTTAGTTGAAGTATTTCAAGGAATTCAAAGTGAAGATGGTTTTAAAATGAAACAAAATTTCTCTCAAAAAGTTTCATTTGAACAGATAAAACCAGCAATTAAATTTATAAAAAGTGGAACAATTTTACCAAGTTCAAATAATTTAAAAATAAACTTTGAAGCTGTAAATTTAAGCGCGGTTGATGTAAAAATATATAAAATACACAAGAATAATATACTACAGTTTCTTCAAGATAATCAAATAAATGGAAGTCAAAATTTAAGAAAAGTAGCATCACCTATTGCAAAACAGAAAATAGTATTAAAAAAGAATAGTCTAATTAATTATAGTAAATGGGGTGCTTATGCGTTAGACTTATCCAAAATTATTGAACCAGAACCAGGTGCTATTTATCGTGTAGAAATTAATTTCAAGAAAAAATATTCATTATATAAATGTTCTGCTTCTCAAGAAGAAGAAATTATAGAAGAAGACGAAGATAACTTTGATAAAGATGAAGTTCGTAGTAATAATGATTATTATTATGACGACTATTATTATGACGATTACGATTGGTATGAAAGAGAAGATCCTTGTACAAAATCATATTATTACCGCAATACCATTTCAACAAATGTAATTGCAACCGATTTAGGTGTAATTGCAAAAAGAGGAGAAAATGGATCTTACTTATTTGCTGTTAATGATATCATTTCAACTAATCCAGTTTCTGGAGCAACAATAGAATTGTATGATTTTCAACAACAAAAATTAGCTTCAGTCTCAACAGACGCAGAAGGAATTGCTACAATTGATGTTAAAAAATATGCCTATTTCGCTATTGTAACTAAAGACAAAAACACAACGTATGTTCGATTAGATGAAGGGCAATCATTATCGGTTAGTAATTTTGAAGTTAGTGGTGAAACGCTACAAAAAGGATTGAAAGGATATATTTATGGAGAAAGAGGTGTTTGGAGGCCAGGTGATACATTGCATATTGCTTTCATGTTGAATGATAATGAAAGTAAATTGGAAAAATCGCACCCTATCAAATTTAAGCTATCTGATCCAAGAGGAAAATTAATGTATCAATCCGTTCAGAAATACAATGAAAACAATCATTATAAATTTAAAATAGTAACAAAAGATTCAGATATTACAGGAAATTGGGAAGCAAAAGTCTCAGTTGGAGGAGCTAGTTTCTTTAAGTCTATAAAAATTGAAACAATTAAACCAAACCGTTTAAAAATTAAAAACAGTTTTGCAGATGCTCAAATTTCAGGAAACAACTTGAATAAAGGGGAAATAGAAGTCAATTGGTTACATGGTGCTGTTGCTAAAAATTTGAAAGTAGAAATGCAAGCCAAATTCATGGAACAACAGACAACATTTAAAGGATATTCAAATTATGATTTTGATGATGATGTAAGAAAATTTTATACAGAAGAAGTAAATGTTTTTTCTGGGAAAGTAGATGAAAGTGGAAAAACAGATGTAACACTTAAACCAGAAATAACTAATCAAGCACCAGGGAAATTAAAAATAGTAATGCAAACTAAAGCATTCGAAAATGGAGGAGACTTTAGTACAGATGTTGTTACGGCAAGTTTTTCACCTTATAAAACCTATGTTGGATTAAAAAGCCCTGAACCAAACAAATATGGAATGCTTGAAACAGGAAAAGTAAATCGCTTTGATGTAGTTACACTTTCTGAAAATGGTAGACCAAAAGCAGTTCGAAATTTAGAAGTAAGAGTGTATAAAGTAGAATGGAGATGGTGGTGGAACTCTGATGGGGACGACTTAGCAAGATATAATTCAGATAACGCAACAACTGCTTATAAAAATTTCAATATCACCACAAATAGTAGTGGAAAAGGAAGTTTTCAATTTTCTGTTCCTGAGGATGATTGGGGGCGTTATTTAATACGTGTGGTAGATCCAAATGACGGACATGCTACAAGTATAACTTCTATTATTGATTGGCCTTATTGGTCAGGAAAAACGAAATCAGGCGATGGGTCAACTGCAAATATGTTGGTTTTTGCTTCGGATAAAGAAAAATATGCTGTAGGAGAAAAAGCAATAATATCGTTCCCTTCTAGTGCTGGAGGAAGAGCCTTATTATCATTAGAAAATGGATCAAAAGTGGTTAAAACATTTTGGGCAAATACCTCTAAAGGAGAAACAAAAGTAGAAATTCCAGTTACACCAGAAATGGCTCCAAATGTTTATGTGAACATAACATTGCTAAAACCACATGGTTCTACTTTGAATGATACACCAATACGTATGTATGGAATTATTCCTATAGAAGTAATTGATAAAAATACAGTTTTAGAGCCTCAAGTTTCAATGCCTCAAGTGCTTCGTCCAGAACAAAAGGCAACGCTAAAAGTAAGTGAAAAAAGTGGAAAAGAAATGACCTATACCGTTGCAATTGTAGATGAAGGATTGTTAGATTTAACACGTTTTAAAACTCCAAATGCATGGGATAAATTCTATTCTAAACAAGCTTTAGGAGTGAAAACATGGGATGTTTATGATGACGTAATAGGAGCTTATGGAGGAAAAATTAATCAGATTTTTAGTATTGGTGGAGATGAAGATTTAGGAGGAAGTAATGCTAAAAAAGCCAATAGATTTAAGCCAGTAGTTATATATTTAGGGCCATATAAATTAGAGAAAGGACAAACAAAATCACATACTATTACTTTGCCAAACTATGTAGGTTCTGTTCGTACAATGATTGTAGCAGGAGATGCAAAAACAAATGCCTATGGTAGCGCCGAAAAAACTACACCAGTAAGAAATCCTTTAATGGTTTTAGCATCTGTTCCTAGGAAAATTTCTCCAAATGAAAAAATAACACTACCAGTTACTGTTTTTGCAATGGAAAACAACATTAAAAATGTAACAGTGCAAGTAAAAACAAATAATGGAATTAGAATATTAGAATCAGCTAAACAACAAATTAGTTTTAGTTCACCTGATGAGAAAATGTTATATTTCAATTTAGAAGTTGGTGATGTAACTGGAATAGGTAAAATAGAAGTAATTGCTACTTCTGGTTTTGAAAAAGCATCTTTCCCAGTAGAGATTGATATTGTAAATCCAAATCCAGAGACAACAGATTTTGTAGATATTGTTTTAGAACCTAATACAACAAAATCAGTTAATTGGGAAACATTTGGAATAACAGGGACAAATAAGGCTCAGTTAGAAATTTCGTCTTTCCCTACAATCGATTTCAATAGAAGATTGAAGTTTTTAATTCAATATCCTCATGGTTGTGTTGAGCAAACTACGTCAAGTGTTTTTCCACAATTATATTTAACAGATGTAGTTGCAATTGACGATGCAAAAAAACAAGATATTCAAAGAAATGTAAACGATGGAATTCAAAGATTAGGAAGATTCCAAATCTCAAACGGAGGATTACCATATTGGCAAGGAAGTGCTTATTCAGATGATTGGGGAACGTCTTATGCAGGACATTTTATGATAGAAGCAGAGAAAAAAGGATATGTCCTACCAGTAGGATTTAAGCAAAAATGGATTTCATATCAACAAAGACAATCAAAACAGTGGAGATATAATGGAGGCTATTATAATGATTTTGCTCAAGCATATCGATTATATACTTTAGCTCTTGCTGGTTCTGCCGATTTAGCATCTATGAATAGATTAAGAGAAACAGTAGGTATTTCAGATGAGTCTAAATTACGTCTGGCTGCTACTTATGCTATTGTTGGACAGAAAAATGCAGCATTAAAATTAATTAATGAAGTATCATCATTTGATTTTAATACAAAACGAAACTATTATTATTACGGATCAGAAGATAGAAGTAGAGCAATGCTATTGGAAACGTATTTATTAGTAGATAATAAAACAAAAGCATTCGAGTTAGCAAATAGATTAGCTAAAAGCCTTTCCTCAAATCAATATATGAGTACGCAAACTACAGCATATTCTTTATATGCAATGTCAAAATTTGCAGTTAAAAACGGAGGTAAAGGAGTTAATACAGTAGTGAGTTTTAATGGAAAATCAGATAATTTAGTAACTCAAAAATCAATTATAGATAAGAGTTTGTCTGTTAAGCAAGGGAAATATTCAGTATCAATTAAAAATAACAATAGTAATACTATTTATGTAAGAGTACTTAATAGTGGAGTATTGCCTATAGGACAAGAAAAAGAAATGCAGAAAAATTTATTGGCTGTTATTTCATATAAAGCAAAATCAGGAGCTGCAATTAATTTTAATGCTATTTATCAAGGTACGGAGATTATAGCTCAAGTAACAATTAGAAATAATTCTAGTGAGAGAATTGAAAATGTAGCACTTACGCAAATAATTCCTTCTGGGTTTGAAATTATGAATTATCGCTATACCGATTTTGGAAGTGTTGCAGAAAATAAAGCAGATTATATTGATATTCGTGATGATAGAACAAATTTCTATTTTAGTTTAAAATCAAATGAATCTCGAACATTTACAATAGCATTAAATGCATCTTATTTAGGAGATTACTATTTACCAGGAATTCAATGCGAAGCCATGTATGATGATAGTTATGTGGTAAGAAATAAAGGGCAATGGATAAAAATAATAAAAGAATAAAACAAAAATCAGATAGTTTTTTTAAAAGCTATCTGGTTTTCATATTGTTATGAAAAATATTTTTTCTTTAAATGTAATTGATAAAATAAAAAAGCATAAAATTAAAACTACTATAGGCTGTATACTTATAGTAGTTTATTATTTTTCATTGCCTCAAACTCTTTTTAAATCAAATTACACTACAGTAATTGAAAGTGCTGATGGGCAATTCATAGGGGCAAAAATAGCAGATGATGGACAATGGAGATTTCCAGAAAATGATAGTGTGCCTTATAAGTTCCAACAATGTATTGTTGCTTTTGAAGATCAATATTTTTATAAACATTTTGGTTTTAATCCTATTTCAATGTATCATGCTTTTTTGCAAAATAAAAAAGCAAACAGAATAGTTAGAGGCGGAAGTACTATTACCCAGCAAGTAATACGTTTACATAGAGATGGTAAAAAAAGATCCTATTTTGAGAAAGGGATAGAAGTGATTTTGTCTACCCGATTAGAATTTCGTCATTCAAAGGATAAAATATTACAATTATATGCTGCTCATGCTCCTTTCGGAAGTAATGTGGTAGGTTTAGAAATGGCATCTTGGCGCTATTTTGGCTTGCAACCGTATCAATTATCATGGGCGGAAGCGGCAACTTTAGCTGTTTTGCCAAACGCTCCAAGTCTAATATATCCTGGAAAAAATCAACAAAAATTACTGGAAAAAAGGAACAGATTATTAAAAAAACTATACCTAGATAAAACGATTGATAAGGATACTTATGAATTAGCTTTGTTGGAGCCGTTACCTCAAAAACCATTTTCAGTTCCACAAATTGCACCACATTTATTACAGAAAGTAGCAAAAGAACATAAAGGAAAAAAAGTAAAAACAACTATTAAAGTTGGAATCCAAGAAAGAGTAAATGATATTGTAAGTCAATATTATAATCTATACAAACAAAATCAAGTTCACAATATAGCAGTTTTAGTAGTAGATGTTAAAACTAGAAATATAGTTTCTTATGTGGGAAATAGCCCAACAGATATAGAACATCAAAAAGACGTTGATATTATTGAGGCACCACGAA
Source organism: Flavobacterium sediminilitoris (assembly GCF_023008245.1). Classification (NCBI taxonomy): domain Bacteria; kingdom Pseudomonadati; phylum Bacteroidota; class Flavobacteriia; order Flavobacteriales; family Flavobacteriaceae; genus Flavobacterium; species Flavobacterium sediminilitoris. The sequence continues at coordinate 669,812 of NZ_CP090145.1, read as the reverse complement.
GCACAGGAAGTATTTTAAAACCTTTTTTATATACTGCAATGCTTGATGATGGTGAAATATTGCCCAATACTTTAATTCCAGATGTACCAACTCAAATTTCGGGATATTCTCCTCAAAATTACGATTTGGCTTATGACGGAGCTGTTCCTGCTAGTAGAGCATTAGCTCGTTCGTTAAATATTCCATCTGTTTTAATGTTACAAGAATATTCAGTAACTAGATTTTATGAACAACTTCAAAAATTAAAATTAAGAGATGTTAATAGGCATCCTTCAAATTATGGATTGTCATTAATTCTTGGTGGAGCGGAAGCCAACCTTTGGGATTTATGTAAAGCTTATGCATATATGTCTGGAACATTAACAAACTACACTCAAACACAAGATGAATTTAGAAGTAATGAATTAGCAACTTTGAATTATAATAGTGCGTTTAAAACAGATTTTGGTAAGCCCAAGAGAGAGAAAAATGTGTTTAGTGCAGGAGCTATTTGGCAAACATTTAATGCTATGAAAGAAGTGAATAGGCCACATGGCGATGAAGCATGGCGGTTTTATGATTCATCACTAGAGATAGCTTGGAAAACAGGAACAAGTTTTGGAGGAAGAGATGCTTGGGCAGTTGGAATTACAAAAGATTATGTTGTAGGTGTTTGGGTAGGAAACGCAACAGGAGAAGGAAGGCCTTTATTAACAGGGGTAGAGAGTGCTGCTCCTATTTTATTTGATGTTTTTAGATTGTTTCCAAAAACAAATTGGTTTCAAGCACCATACAATGATTTGGAAGAAAAATTAATTTGTAATCAGTCAGGATATATGGCTCAGGAGAATTGTGATGCCAGTTTACAATGGATTCCTAAAACAGCTAAAAAAACAGAAAGCTGCCCTTACCATAAGCTAATCCATGTAGATAAAAGCGAACAATTTAGAGTAAATAATAATTGTGAAGTAATGGACAATATTGTAACAAAATCATGGTTTGTATTGCCTCCAGTTATAGAGTGGTATTATAAAAGTAAGCATGTCAATTATAAAATGTTACCACCATATAAAGAGGGTTGTGTAGATAACAATCAAGATAAGAAGATGGATTTTATATATCCAAGTGCTAATATTAAAATTATGCTAACTAAAGATTTTGAAGGAGAGTTACAACCTGTTATTTTAAAAGTCGCACATTCCAACTCTGAAATGGAACTTTTTTGGTATTTAGATGAAAAGTATTTAGGCAGCACTAAAACATTCCATGAAATGCAATTAGTAGCGTCAACGGGAACTCATATAATAACCGTTGTAGATGAATTAGGGATAGAAATTAAAAGAAAAGTTAAAATAGAAAGTAATTAGTAAAAACGTAAGTTCGAGCGCTTTTTAATGACTTTTTTGTTCTTAATGCGGTTTTCTATTAAAAATCACTCGAACCAATGAAGATGTTATCAAAAAAGTGATATTCAAGATAGGTGTAAGCGTCACGAGATTTGATATTAAGAGGAGGAAGCCTGATAGGCTTCAGGTATTTTTATAAAAAAAAACCGCCCATCTTTTATGAGAGGCGGTTTTTGTTATTTAATTTGGTTTCCTTGTTTATCAAAAAAGTGATATTCAAGATAGGTGTAAGCGTCACGAGATTTGATATTAAGAGGAGGAAGCCTGGTAGGCTTCAGGTATTTTTATAAAAAAAAACCGCCCATCTTTTATGAGAGGCGGTTTTTGTTATTTAATTTGGTTTCCTTGTTTATCAAAAAAGTGATATTCAAGATAGGTGTAAGCGTCACGAGATTTGATATTAAGAGGAGGAAGCCTGGTAGGCTTCAGGTATTTTTATAAAAAAAAACCGCCCATCTTTTATGAGAGGCGGTTTTTGTTATTTAATTTGGTTTCCTTGTTTATCAAAAAAGTGATATTCAAGATACGTGTAAGCGTCACGAGATTTGATATTAAGAGGAGGAAGCCTGGTAGGCTTCAGGTATTTTTATAAAAAAACCGCCCATCTTTTATGAGAGGTGGTTTTTGTTATTTAATTTGGTTTCCTTGTTTATCAAAAAAGTGATATTCAAGATACGTGTAAGCGTCACGAGATTTGATATTAAGAGGAGGAAGCCTGGTAGGCTTCAGGTATTTTTATAAAAAAACCGCCCATCTTTTATGAGAGGCGGTTTTTGTTATTTAATTTGGTTTCCTTGTTTATCAAAAAAGTGATATTCAAGATACGTGTAAGCGTCACGAGGTATAATTTTCACCCATTTTTTATGTTCAAAAAACCATTTTGAACGTATTGATGGAAAACCTTTTTCAAGGTATGCTGCCACGAAAGGGTGGGCGTTTAATACCACTTTTTTATGGACTTTTAAAATTCTTTCTAGGTCAGCCGTTATTTTGTCAATAATTAATATTGGAGCTTCAATTTCACCATTTTCATTTGGATCTTCTTCTCTCGTTTTAATATTAACTTCCGGTCTAACTCTTTGTCTAGTAATTTGAATCAATCCAAATTTGCTAGGAGGCAAGATCTTGTGCTTGGCCTTATCGTCACTCATTTCTTCTCTTAAGAAATCATATAATTGTTTTCTATTTTCTGCATTCTGCATATCAATAAAATCAACAACAATGATTCCTCCCATGTCTCGTAAACGTAATTGTCTCGCTATCTCAGCGGCTGCAATCATGTTTACTTCTAAAGCAGTATCCTCTTGGTTTAAAGCTTTATTTGAACGATTTCCACTGTTTACATCAATTACATGTAACGCTTCTGTGTGTTCAATAATCAAATAAGCACCTTTGCTCATTGAGACTGTTTTTCCGAAAGAAGTTTTAATTTGTCTTTCAATATGATATTTCTCAAAAAGAGGAAGATCTTTTGACTGATAGTGTTTTACGATAGACACCTTGTCAGGAGCTATTTCTTGCAAATAGTCCTTCGTTTGAATATATAATTCTTCATCATCTATATTAATACTGGTAAAAGTATCATTAAAAACATCTCTTAATATTGAAGATGCTTTGTTGAGTTCACCTAATACTTTAGATGGATGATGAGCATTTTGTAGCCTTTTACTCATGGCAGACCATCTGTCTAATAAAAGTTGTAGGTCTTTGTCTAGTTCAGCTACTTTTTTGCCTTCAGCTACTGTTCTCACAATAACTCCAAAACCTTTTGGTTTAATAGAAAGAACAAGTCTTTTTAGTCTATCTTTTTCTTCTTTAGAATCAATTTTTTGTGAAATTGAAACACGATCTGAAAAAGGAACTAAAACTACATATCGTCCTGCTAAAGAAATTTCAGAACTAATTCTGGGTCCTTTAGTAGAGATAGGTTCTTTTACTACTTGTACTAAAATCGATTGATTGGCGCTGAGAATATCAGTTATTACGCCATCTTTATTGATTTCAGCTTCAAAAGGAAAATTTTTGAGTGAATAATCTTTTAGTTTACCTGCGCTTACAAGTTTAATAAATTTCATCAAAGAAGGAAGGTTTGGACCTAAATCATGATAGTGTAAGAAAGCGTCTTTTTCGTAACCTAAATTAACGAATGCTGCATTTAAACCTGCAACTGGTTTTCTTATTTTGGCAATAAAAATATCACCAACACTAAAGTTATTCCCTTTTTCTTCTTCTTTGTGTAATTCAATTAGTTTTCCATCTTTTAATAAGGCAAAATCTACTGCTTCTGAACCCGATCTAATAATTAACTCTTTGTTCACGCTGTACATTTTTATCTATACTTTTTTAGTGATTAGTGATTAGTTGTTAGTAATTAGTCAAAAATATAAATGCCAATTACTAGTTACTAGTTACTAATTACTGCTTTAGTACAGATGGATTAAACAATATTTTACAGGTTTTAACCCGATAATCAGTACATTAACTGATTAATTTCAAAGAACTTTAAAAAAAGAAAAGTAGTATTAAACTACTTTTTCTTTTTATGACGGTTAGCTCTTGCTCTCTTCTTGCGTTTGTGAGTCGCTACCTTATGTCTTTTTCTCTTTTTACCACTTGGCATAACGTTGTTGGTTTAGATTAATAAATGATTTATACTGCTATTTCAGTTTTAGTTTTTACGCTCTCAACAAAAACTTTAGCAGGCTTGAATGCTGGAATGTTGTGAGCAGGTATTTTAATGGTTGTGTTTTTTGAAATGTTTCTTCCAGTTTTTTCTGCTCTTGTTTTAATAATAAAACTTCCAAAACCTCTTAAATAAACATTATCACCTGTTTCTAATGAGTTTTTTACTTCTTCCATAAAAGACTCTACAGTTGCTTGAACATCAGCTTTTTCAAGACCTAATTTTTCAGAAATTTTAGCTACAATGTCTGCTTTCGTCATTTTCTTTCGTATTAATATTTTATGTTCTTTTTTTGAGTTTGCAAATATACGAATTAAAAAAACAATTAATCAATCTTAATTAATTAAATTTTAACTACTAATCTTTTTATTTTTGCTTTTCAAACTATAACAATGGAATTTTCTAACTCATTAATTGATTGGTATTTACAAAATAAACGAAATTTACCTTGGAGAAATACAAATGATCCATATCAAATTTGGTTGTCTGAAATCATTCTTCAACAAACAAGAGTGGCCCAAGGAATGCCTTATTTTGAGGCTTTTATAAGAAATTTTCCTACAGTTTTAGATTTGGCAAGTGCTTCAGAAGAAGAAGTGTTGAAATTATGGCAAGGACTAGGTTATTATTCTAGAGCAAGGAATTTGCATGCTGCTGCAAAATATATTGTGAATGAGTTAAACGGAGTTTTTCCATCAACATACAAAGAGTTATTAGAACTGAAAGGAGTAGGTGATTATACGGCTGCTGCAATTGCTTCGTTTTCTTATAATGAACCTGTTGCTGTGGTAGATGGGAATGTTTTTAGGGTTTTAGCTAGAATTTTTAATATTTCTAGTGATATCGCAATTCCTAAAACTAAAAAGGAATTTCAAAAATTAGCGCAAGAATTGTTGCCGATAGATAATGCTGCTAGCTTTAATCAGGCAATAATGGAGTTTGGAGCATTGCAATGTGTGCCAAAAAGTCCTAACTGTGAAGTGTGTGTGTTTAATTCTAAATGTTTGGCGCTTCAAAAAAAAATAGTAGATAAGTTACCTGTAAAACAGAAAAAAGTAAAAGTACGAAATAGGTATTTTAACTATTTGATTATTATTGATAAAGATAATAATTTTGTCGTTGAAAAAAGAGAAGATAAGGGAATTTGGTTTAATTTATATCAGTTTGAACTACTTGAAAGTGATGATAAGAAGAAATTAGAAGATGTTGTAGCGGAAATTAAAACGAAGTTTAAACCTCAATCAGTTTTATTAAAAAATACGGAAGAAATTATTCATAAATTATCACATCAACATTTGTATATTCATTTTTTTGAATTGAAATTTGATAATAGTATTGAAAAAGCAGTTCCAATTAGTGAATTAATAAAATTGCCATTTCCTATTGTTATTCATAATTTTATTGAATCAAATTATTTGTAATACATCGAAAAACACTATATTTGGTGTACTAAAAAATCATACACGCCATGAACGGTACACTAAACAAAGTTCTTTTAATAGGACATCTAGGAGATGAGGTTAAAATGCATTATTTTGATGGAGGGAATTGTATTGGTAGGTTTCCTTTGGCAACAAATGAAGTGTATATAAATAAGACAACAGGAGAAAAAATTACTTCTACAGAATGGCATAATATTGTAGTTCGAAATAAAGCGGCTGAAATCTGCGAGAAGTATCTTTCTAAAGGAGATAAAATATACATTGAAGGAAGAATAAAATCCAGACAATGGCAAGCAGAAGACGGTAGTACTAAATATACAACTGAAATTCAAGTTACCGAATTTACATTCTTATCTACTAAAAAAGAGACAGAATCAAGTAATAAGCAAAATTTTAAATCAGACAGTTCTGAATCATCAAAAAACACTAATTTTGACGCTTCAAAAGGTATGTCAGAAAATGATGATTTGCCTTTTTAATGTTTAACTAATACCATATAAAATTGGATCCAGATCCTTCCAGTTACATAAATACAATAGATTTCGAATTGCTAATTAGTTTAGTAATCGTTTTTTTACTTCTTATCTGCTCTGCATTTATTTCGGGTTCAGAGGTTGCATTATTTTCATTGTCGCAAAAAGATATTGATGACTTATCAGTTGAAGATTATAATACAGGTACTTTAATTTCAAAATTATTAGAACGACCAAAAAAATTGTTGGCTACTATTTTAGTGGCTAATAATTTTATAAATATTGCTATTGTTATTTTGTTTTCATCCATTAGTGAAGCACTTTTTAGCTCTATAAAAACAGGAATTATTCGGTTTGTGGTAGAGGTAGTGGTGGTTACGTTTCTTATTTTGCTTTTTGGAGAAGTATTGCCTAAAATATATGCAAATCGTAATAACGTAGCATTTTCAAAAATGGTTTCATTGCCTATTTCTATATTAGATAGAGTTCTTGCGCCTGTTACAATTCCTATGCGCAATATTATTTTGTATGTGGAAAAGAAGTTTAGCGTGCAAAAAACAAGTTTTTCTGTAGATCAATTATCACAAGCATTAGAATTGACAAATCAGTCTGAAACTACACAAGAAGAGCAAAAAATATTAGAAGGAATTGTTACTTTTGGAAACACAGAAGTGAGGCAAGTAATGAGTCCTCGTATTGATATTTTTGCGCTAGAAAAAGAAGAAACTTTCGCTGAGATCATGCCAAAAATTGTAGAGAAAGGCTATTCGAGAATTCCTGTTTATCATGAAAGTATTGATCATATAGAAGGTGTGTTGTTTATTAAAGATTTGATCCCTTATATAGACGAAAAAGATTTTGATTGGCAAAAGCTTATTAGAAAGCCTTTCTTTATTCCTGAAAATAAAAAATTAGACAATCTTCTTAAAGAATTTCAAGGGATGAAAAATCACTTGGCTATTGTAGTTGATGAATATGGAGGAACATCGGGACTAGTTTCTTTAGAGGATATTTTAGAAGAAATTGTAGGAGATATAAGTGATGAGTTTGATGATGAAAATATTATTTACTCTCAAATTGATGATAAAAACTACCTCTTTGAAGGAAAAATTAGTTTAAAAGATTTTTATAGAATTATAGATATTAACGGTTCTCTTTTTGAAGATAAGAAAGGAGAAGCGGAAACGTTAGCAGGGTTTGTCTTAGAAATATCGGGTAATTTTCCTAAGAAAAATCAAAAGATATCTTTTGATAGTTATGTTTTTACTGTGGAAAGTTTAGATAATAGAAGAATAAAACAAATAAAAGTTACGTTAAGTTAAAAAAGAGAGATGCAAAAAATATTTTTTATAGTACTAGCGTTGTGTTTAGTTTCTTGTGGAGATGAAATTTTACCAAAACCGAAAGGACAACTTCGATTAGAATATCCAACAGCAAAATATTATGAGCTATCAAATGATTGTCCTTATGTTTTTGAGATAAATGATGTTGTGAAATTAAAAGAAAAAGATACTTGTTCTTTTGAATTGCATTATCCAAAAATGAAAGCAACAGTATATTTGACGTACAAAAAAGTAGATCGTGATATTGAGGATTTGTTAAGAGACGCTCAAAAATTAACGTATGATCATGTTATAAAGGCCGATGATATTATGGAGCAGCCTTTTATAGATAAAGAAAAAAAAGTGTATGGTATGTTTTATGAAGTGGGTGGAAATGCAGCAACAAATGCTCAGTTTTACTTAACAGATAGTACAAAGCATTTCATGGTGGGAAGTTTGTATTTTTATGCCAAGCCAAACTATGATTCAATATTGCCAGCAGCAAGTTATATCAAAAACGATATTAGAAAAATAATGGAAACAGTAAAATGGAAATAAAAAAAGGGAATGTTTTTAAAACATTCCCTTTTTTTGTTGTTTAAAAAGAAAAACTACTATAAAGTTCCGCTTTCTTTCTTTTCACCACATGAAGATTTTCCACTGCAACAAGATTTTTTTGTTTCAGTTTTCGTTTCAGTTTTTCCTTCTTTTTTCTTCTTTTTTTCTTTTTCTTTTCCGTTAAAAAAAGCTTTGTTTCCAGAAGATTTTACATCAGAAACTTTGTAAAGATCTCCGCCAGCAATTGCTTCAACAGTTTCAACTAATGTTTCAGGAGTTTGTTTTCCGTTTTCAAAAGTTACAGTAGCTGTTTTCTTCTCAAAATCTACTTTAGCTTTGCTAACCCCTTTTAATCCAGATAATTTATCTTCAATTAATTTAGCGCAACCTATTTCGCAAGTCATTCCTTCAATATGAAAAGAAGCTGTTTCTAAATTAGCAGCCATTTCAGTTGTTGAAGTTTCAGGGGTTGTTTCGTTTTCGGTTGTTTCAGTGTTTTCTTTCTTACAACTAACAAAAGCTATAGATATTAAAGCAATTAATGCTGCTGTTTTTAAATTTTTCATGATATTGTTTTTATAAATAAATTCTATTAATTAATTACAAATTTATATAAAAAAAGAAAGGTTAAGTAAAAATAAAGTCTGAATTTTGGAGTCTTATAAATTATCGTATGGAAAATAATAATACTAAATGGTATTTGTTAGGATTTTTAGGTTGTGTATGGGGAAGTTCCTTTATTTTAATGCAACTAGGTTTAAAAGGGGTAAATTCTATTCAAATGGGGAGTTTAAGAATTCTCTTCGCGGCTCTTTTTTTAATCATTGTTGGATTTAGGTATATTCCAAAAATTCCAGTCTATAAATGGAAATATATAGCTATAACAGCTTTGTTTGGAACATTTTTACCAGTGTATTTATTTGCATTAGCTTTATCTAAAATAGATGGATCAGTAAGTTCTATATTAAATTCATTAACACCTTTAAGTACATTAATTGTAGGGATTCTGTTTTTTGGAATGGGAGTACAAAGAAGGCAGGTGTTTGGTGTGATTTTAGGATTTTTAGGATGTGTGTTGTTGGTTTTGTTTAGTGATGGAGAAAATACAACAGAAAATTATTATTATGCTTTTTTAATTTTATTAGCATCTTTGTTTTACGGTATAAATGTAAACCTAATAAAGAAATACCTTTCCGATTTAAAGCCACTTACAATTAGTACAGGAAATTTTGTAATCTTGTTTGTCCCTGCATTAATAGTGCTTTATTTTGCTGGTTTTTTTGAAATTGTTGGTGAAGAAAAAGTGCAAACATCTTTAGGGTATATTGCTATCCTTGGGATAATTGGAACAGGATTGTCTAATATTTTATTTTTTAAATTAATACAATTGTCTTCGCCTGTTTTTGCAGCTTCTGTAACTTATATAATTCCTGTTGTGGCTATTTTGTTAGGTTACTTTTTCATGAATGAAAGTTTAAATCTAATTCAGGCAATAGGTGCTTTTGTGATTTTATTAGGTGTTTATTTTTCAAGTAGAAAACAATAAAAAAGCTCTCAGTTATGAGAGCTTTTTACTTTTGATTTTATATCACTAATTATTGAAAATCAGCATCAGTAACACCTTCGTTGATTTTTACCTCAGAAGTAGTTAATTCAATGTCAACTCCCATATTTATAGTTGTTTTGTATGGAAATTTAATTCCTTTTACATCTTTGTAGTCTTGGTAGTAAGTAGCTTGAGTCATTTTTTGACCACCTTGCTCTAATTCTACAGCTTGTCCTACTTTGTATCCAGATTTTACATTATAATAATAAGTAACTTTTCCTTTTTTAATAGCGTAAGCATCTTCATTGTTGATTGTTTCAATACCTGCTAATGTAGCTTCTTTATCGTTTAATAAACTAAGCTCAATAAATGTATCAACAGTTTCTTGTAACGATTTTAATTCATCACCTGTGATTTCTTGTTTTTGACCTTGTGCTTCCATGTAAGCTCCTTTGTCGTTAACAACTTGCTTCATTACAGTCATTCCCATAGCTTTCATTTCTAATGACATTTTCTTAGAAGAGCTAGATTTTACTACTAAATCTAAATTTTGTCCTTGTATAGTTCCATTAGAGAAACTAGCTAAAGTTTTAACATTTTTCAATGCTTTTTCTCCACCTATAGCGTCAATGTATTTTTTTAATACTGTTTCAGTGGTTACACCTGCTGGAATTTCTTTTTTAACAACTGGTTTTTCAGCTTTGTTTCCAAATTTGTCAAAATAGAAAATAGGTAATTTTTCTTTATTACTCATTGCTTCTAATGAAGGTAATACTTCAGAAGCTTTTCCTACAATTACAACTCTAGAGTTATCAGCTAAGAAATATTTTTGAGCTACATTTTTAATATCTTCAGCAGTTACTGCATTAATATTTTTAATGTAGTTCTCATAAAAATCATTAGGTAAATTTTGAGTTTCTTTGTTTAATGCATAACGAGCAATAGTAGCTGGTTTTTCAATTTGCATTACAAAATTTCCAACATATTTAGCTTTTGCATTTTTTAATTCTTCCGCAGAAACTAAATCATTTCTCATTCTTTTTAATTCGTTGAAAATTTCAACAACAGCACTGTCAGTAACTGCATTTCTTACAGCCGCTCCAGAACGAAATTTATTGATATATTTTCCAGAACCTAAAGAAGAGTAAGATCCGTAAGTCCATCCGTGAGCTTCACGTAAATTTAAGAACAATCTACCTTCTCCGCCACCACCAAGAATTTGGTTAGCTAAGATAGCAGCAAAATAGTCTTTATCAGTCATTTTTAATTTTGAAAGATTCACAACTGCAATTTCAGATTGAACAGCATTTGGAGTGTCTATAAAATTAATTTGGCTGTATTGAACATCTGTAGGATTAGAATAAGTAAGTTGCGGTGCAGTAGCTTTTTTCCATTTACCAAAAAGTTTTTCAACCTCTTTTTTGGTTTTTTTGTAATCTACATCTCCTACAATTACTAAGTATGCATTTCCAGGAACAAAATAAGTGTTGTAGTTTAATTCAACATCTTTCAATGTTACATTTTTTAAAGTTTCTTCACTTACATATTCACCATTATAGTGATCTTTACCATAAGTAAGAAGGTCTTCAACTCTTTTTGCAATTGCAGTAACGCTTTTTTCATCAGCTTTTAACCCTTCGATAAGTTTTGATTTTTCTTTTTCAAACTCTTTTTCGTCAAATAAAGGGTTTAGTGCTCCGTCTGCCATTAATTCTAATAATCGGCTAGAATATCTTGAAAGACCATTTGCAGAAGCTCCACTAGACCAAAAGTTGATGTTAGCACCTAAGAAATCAATTTCTTCATTAAATGCATCCTTAGAAACAGTTTCTGTTCCATTTCCTATCATAGCACTTAAAAGATCTGAAACTCCTTTTTTGTTTCCTTCAGCATATGGAGGGTTGTCCATTGTTAAAGTATACGAAACTCTAGGAAGTTTATGATTTTCTACAATTAAAACTTTTAAACCATTTTTAAGTGTAAAACTTTCTGGTTTGTTTATGTTTATAGAAGGAGCTGGTCCTGGTTTAGGTTGCGGTCTATCTTGTGCTTGCATTGTTATTGTTAAAAATAAACTAGCGGCTATATATACAATTTTTTTCATGTTCAATTTTAGTTTTGAGTTTTTTCTTTAGCTGGAATATAATCTAAAATCATTCTTTGGTTTGAATTTAAATATTTATTAGCTACCTCTTTAATTTCTTCTCTTGTAATAGAACGATAAATGTCAATCTCTGTATTAATTAAATTAATATCACCATATAATAAGTAGTAAGTAGCTAAGTTATTAGCAATTCCTTCTACACTAGCATTACTGTTTACATATTGATTTTCAAATTTGTTTTGTAATTTTTGAAAATCTTTTTCAGAAATTAATTCTGTTTGAACCTTAACAATTTCTTCGTCAATTTCTTTAATTAAATCATCAGAAGTTTTGCCCTGCATTGGTATTCCGTAAATTAAATACATACCATAATCTTCTTGACTATTGTTAAAAGCTCCTATTTGTAGTGCCATTTTTTTGTCGTCAACAATTTTCTTGTATAATTTAGAACTTTTACCATCTGATAAGTAAGAAGAAATCATATCTAAAACTCTAGCATCTCTTGTTTTCATAGATGGCGTTCTATAAGTTGCTAAAACCATAGGAAGTTGAACGTTTGGATCTTCCCAAGTTGTTCTAAATTCTTTAGTTATAGGTTCTTCTGTAAAAGTTTTACGTTCTATAGCTGGTCCTTTTTTAATAGCGCCAAAATATTGCTCTATCCATTTTTTAGCTGTTTCTGTTTCAAATTGTCCTGCAACAACTAAAACAGCATTATTAGGAATGTAGAATTTTTTATTAAAAGCTTGGAATTCTTCTAAAGTAGCAGCATCTAAATGTTCCATTTCACCTATAGTAGTCCATCTATATGGGTGTGTTTTAAACATGTTTTGTTTTACTGCTTTAAAAATACTACCATAAGGTTGATTGTCTACTCTTAAACGTTTTTCTTCTTTTACAACTTCGTTTTGAGTATCAACTCCTATTTGGTTAATTACAGGATGCATTAATCTTTCCGATTCCATCCATAAAGCTAATTCTAAGTTGTTAGAAGGGAAAACCTCATAGTAATACGTTCTGTCGTCTGTAGTGTTTGCATTGTTGTTACCCCCATTAGCTGTTACTAATTTAAACCATTCTCCACGCTCTATATTTTTTGTACCTTCAAATAAAAGGTGTTCAAAAAAGTGAGCAAAACCAGTTCTATTAGGTTGTTCGTCTTTTGCTCCCACATGATACATTACAGATGTGATTACTACAGGAGCTGAATTGTCTTGATGTAGCACAACATGTAGTCCGTTTGCTAAATCATATTCTTCAAATGTTACTTTTTGGGCGTAAGTTGCTCCACCTAACAAAAGTGCTGTACTTAAAGCCATTAAAGATTTTTTCATAAGTTAATATTTGAGTTATTTTCTCCATAAGTCGTGATTTATTAAATTTTGTTACACCTCATGGAAGATTTAAAGTACTTTTTTTTGAAGAAACAGTATTTATTAAAACTTTAAGGATAATTTTTAAAGACACTTGTTGCTTGATTGATAAATTGTTGTATATTTGCACACTTGAAAAATTAACTAAATTCATATTCGTATGTATGCAATCGTAGAGATAGCAGGGCAACAATTTAAAGTAAGCAAAGACCAAAAGGTTTATGTACACCGTTTACCAGAAGAAGAAGGAAACAATGTTTCTTTTGACAAAGTTCTTTTGTTAGACGATAATGGTGCAGTAACTCTAGGCGCCCCAGCTATAGATGGAGCTTCAGTAGAAGCGAAAGTTTTAAGACACCTTAAAGGTGACAAAGTAATCGTTTTCAAAAAGAAAAGAAGAAAAGGATACAAAAAGAAAAACGGTCATAGACAATCGTTAACTCAAATTATCATTGAAGGAATTGTAGCTTCTGGTGCAACTAAGAAAACGGCTGCTCCTAAAAAAGAAACAGCTCCTAAAGCAGAGAAAGCAGCTCCAAAAGCAAAAGCTACTAAAAAAGGTGATGATTTAAAAAAGATTGAAGGAATAGGACCTAAAGCTGCTGAGGCTTTAGTTGCTGCTGGAATTGATACATTTGCTAAATTAGCTAAAGCTAGTGCAGAATCTGTAAAAGAAGTTTTAGACGCGTCAACTTCAAAACTTTCTCATTTAGATCCAACTACTTGGGCGCAACAAGCTCAATTAGCTGCTGATGGTAACTGGGATGAATTACAAAAATTACAAGACGAATTAAACGGTGGTAAAGCTGTTTAATTATTAATATTAACAATTAAAACTTAAAACGTCATGGCTCACAAGAAAGGTGTCGGTAGTTCTAAGAATGGTAGAGAATCAGAATCGAAACGTTTAGGCGTTAAGATTTATGGTGGTCAAGCTGCAATTGCTGGTAACATCATTGTTAGACAAAGAGGTTCTAAACACAACCCAGGTGAAAACGTTTACATGGGTAAAGATCATACTTTACATGCTAAAGTTGATGGTGTTGTTCAATTTCAAAAGAAAAAAGATAATAAATCATACGTTTCTATAGCTCCTTTTGAAGCTTAGTAATTAAGATTATTACATAAAAAAAACCAGCAGTAACTGCTGGTTTTTTTTATGCTTATACCATACTATATAAGCTTTTTTTATAAAAGATTTAGAGTTGTGATTTTTTTTTTCATTTTGAAAAAAAAATTACCAATCTTGTAATTTAATTTTCTTTTTGAAAAAAAGATTACAGACTTCGTGATTTTATTTTACTTTTGAAAAAAAAAATCACAAGATTAATTTGGTTAAAAAAAATGGATAAGAAAGGAACAATAAGAGAAGAACTAGGTGTTTCACAATCAGATTTAGCTATAGTATTAAAAGTAAGTAAAACTCAATTGGCTATGTATGAAACAGGCAGACGAGATTTGCCTAGTGATGTTCTTTTGAAGTTAGCAGATATGGTAATTTTTGTACGAAAGGTGAAGAACAGTTCTATAGAAACAGCAGCTTATTTAAAAGAAGAAAATAAAAAAATGAAGCGATATTTAGAAGGAGAAATCCTTATAAATAAGCATAGGCAATTAATTTTAGAAAAGAAAATAAGTCGAGTTGAAAAGAAATATGAGGATAATATTGCTAAGTTAAAGTTTGTTGCTTATTTGAAAAAAATGAATGATAAAGACTCTTTAATTGATGCTCATTTAAAATTAATGGAGGTAGAAGCTATTAAAGAAATGGGACAAAATGGATACCAATTACAAGAAAAGTATAAGTTGAAAAAGAGAACTTTAGAAGATTATGAAAAATATTTGAAAGAGGCTTTGCAGCGTGTTTTATAGCACTATCAATTTAAATGTTTTAACCTGTTTTAGTGTTTCTCCTTTTTCATTGTACGCTACTTTAAAGATTGTATCACATTGGTTTTAAAATATAAAAGAGTCGGACCTATACTATATAGTCCGACTCTTTTATATTTGGCTTTTATTTAGTTTTTAACCCGTTGGGTGCAATTATTAAAAACGTCAATTCGAGTGTTTTTTGTGCAGTAAAACGGAACAAAAAATGTATCGAGAACCGTTTTTAATGAAATTTTTCTTGTTCTCGATACGATTTTCTATCGAAAAACACTCGAACTGACAAAAAAAATCATCAAAAATTAATTACACCCAACGGGTTTAGTTTTTTACTATCTTTTTAGTAATCACTTGATTGTAGTTATTAGTGATACGTAAAAAGTAAATACCATTCATAAAGTTTGATACGTTAATTTCATAAACAGCATTGCCATTAAATACAACCTGTCCTACTTGATTGTAAATTTCCACTTTTGTCACCATTTGGTCGGTGTTTATTGTTACTATACTTTTTGTTGGATTTGGAAATATTTTTATGTCATCTACTGAAAAATCTGGAGTTTGCAATGTAGTATCAACTACTTCTGTAGTAACAGTGTTGGTTACTATAGGAGGATTAAAATCAAAGAAAATATTAGCTGTGTTATTAAAAATATCACCAAGTGCTGCTGTTGATTTGGGTTTAATTTTGTAGGCAATATAGCCTTTTGAACCTTCTTCGTCTACATCACTACTTGGCAAGAATATAGCAT
Source organism: Flavobacterium sediminilitoris (assembly GCF_023008245.1). Taxonomy (NCBI): domain Bacteria; kingdom Pseudomonadati; phylum Bacteroidota; class Flavobacteriia; order Flavobacteriales; family Flavobacteriaceae; genus Flavobacterium; species Flavobacterium sediminilitoris. Next base: position 654,287 of record NZ_CP090145.1, on the reverse strand, counting down.
TAAAAATAAAACTTACTTGATTACCATCTTTTATTTCAACACGGTTTGAATGACTAAAACTTTCTAATTGAAATGTGCTCCAATCTAATTTATCGTCTAAGATGTTTTCTACCCGAACACGTTCAGCATAAAAGTTTCCAGTATTTTGGTATCGGATGATATAGTGTAAATATTCGTCAATATTTTCAACTGGAATTTGTGAACCTTCTAACACTGTAATGTCATTAGGGTCATAAGAGCCCACAATGGTTTGTTGTAATGTATATGTGTTGTTAGATTGCACAATATCATTTGTGTTTCCATTAATATTAGTAATAAAAGATACACTTTCGCCAATTGTAACGGAAGGAATTGTTGCTACTAAAAAGGTAAGATCTATTGTTGTTGTTTGAAACGGTAGCACATTATTAAAAGCAAAGGTTAAAGTGTTTGCAGTTTGTGATTCAATGGATTGACTTGCAGTAATAAAACTAAATTTTCCATTGTTGTAAGTAACTGACAGTGTTCCTGTTCCAGAGGTTGTACCATTGTTTTTTATATGTATGCGATACTTTGCTTGAAATCCTGGACGTGCTTCATCCAATTTGTACATGTTGATCTCTAATTCATCAAAAAGCGTTGTTGGTTGCATGCAAAAATTAAGCTGCTCTGTTTGATTGATACCTACAAAATTAGTAACATGGCTTAATGGATTCGGTTCATATTGTAATAATGGCGATTCAATTGTTGTGGTGTATTCATCTTCATTAGCGTACAATAAATAATTTCCATCATTGTTTGTAAAAGTTGAAAATGTAGTAGATCCTTTTGTTGTAGAAACCAATAAATTAGGTACTATTGTTGCATTGTTAGTGCAACCATTGGCAGCAATATCAGTGCGAACTGTGCCTTGAATTTTATTTTGTAAAAGACCAAGGTTTTCAAACCAAGCTATTTTAGAATCGTCAAATGATGAAGTTACAAAATCCAAAAGACCATCTGCATTCATATCAGCAACAACAATGCTGCTCATACGTAACAATTCATTGGTAATAGCAAAAGGCGTTTCAAAAGTTCCATCACCGTTGTTTTTAAACCAACGCAATCGGTCTCCTTGTTCAGCATCGCAAACAATATCATTATCACCATCACCATCTACATCATACATTGTAAGAGATAATGCTTTAGTAACTGTTGCAATAACGGTAGCTGGACCAAATGTACCTTGTCCGTCAGTATTTTCATACCATCCTATTTTGTTTTGACCTCGATAGATGTACACAATATCTTTATCACCATCGCCATCAAGATCGCTAGTATAAATCCTTTTTGTAAAGCTCGACGTTTCTGGAATGATGTGTTCTATGGTAAAATTACCTAATCCATTGGTGTTTTCATACCAACCAAATTTATTGCTATTTGTATTAATTACATCTAAATCGCCATCACCATCTATATCATCAATTGTTATATAACTAAAACTTGCTGTTGGAAAGTTATACAATTGCTGTGATTGAAAGGTTCCGTTGCCATTATTTCGAAGCACCATAAGGTTTGTTGTATTTAAAACGGCTACGATATCAATATCTCCATCGCTATCAATATCAACAGGAGTTATATAATACAAATCTGCTGTTCCTGTGTATATTATGTTTTCGGTTGTAAAAACACCATTTCCATCGTTTTTAAACCATAAAATTTTATATACATCAATAGTATCATCAAAAAAATAAGTTGCAACAACATCTAAGTCTCCATCACCATCCATATCGCGTAAATATCCATTTCTTGCTTGTGTGGTCGTATTGGAAATGATTTGTTGTGGTTGTGTAAAGGTTCCAGTTCCTGAAACATTTTTATACCATGCTAACTTATTATCTCCATTAGAAGAAGAGAGAATATCCTTAATTCCGTCACCATCAATATCGCCAACATCAACATTATTAGGAAAAAGAACATAGTAAGAAATTCTAGTTGGTGCACTAAAACTGCCTAGATTATTCGTGTTTTTGTATAAAGAAATATCACCATTTTTATAAGTTGCAGCAAGGATGTCTTTAGTTCCATTATTATTTAGATCAATTGAAGCAATGTCCCAAACCGATTCGGCATTTGTAGATATGATTTGTTCGGAACCGAAGGTTGTTCCAGTCATATTTTTGTACCATGCAATTTTGGTGGTATTGGATTCCATAAAAAGAATATCTAATTTATTATCACCATCCAAATCGGTCATTTCTAATTTTTTTTGATCATTACTAGAAGTTACCGTTAAATTAGGTAAATTGACCAAGATTACATTATTAGCAAAGGTTCCTAAACCATTTGTATTTTGATACCATTTTATTCGTCTTTCTGAACCTCCATTTTCAAATATGGTAAGAATATCAATATCGCCATCTCCATCTACGTCACCACTAAATATTCGACTTGTTTGTGCAAAACTGTCCATAGTTTCTAAGAGGCTAAGTGTTCCGTTTGTATTTTGCTCGTATGCCTGAAGTAAATAGCCATTTACTCGAACAATATCCATTAGGTTATCATTATTGAGATCTGTGATATGAAAAGCCGAACTATTACTTAAAATGGTAGATGTTGTAAAGGTTCCAGTGCCGTTATTTTTAAATAAAGAAATACCACTTGAAGAGCTACAAATTACATCCATATCATTATCGTTGTCCCAATCAACCACTTGTAACTGTGAACCATAACTACCAGTAGTTGTTATGGCTGTTGGAGAACTAAAAGTACCTAAACCATCTATGTTTTTTACCCAAAAGGCTAAGGATTGACTTCCATTCCAAATACTATAAACAACATCCTGAAAACCATCACCATCAATTTCTGCAACTGCTATACTATTAATAGAATATGTATTATTAGCGACGGTTTTCGTTTTAGAAAAATTACCTGTACCATCAAGGTTTTTTTGCCACGAAATTTTGCCTGAACTACCTACAACAACATCAGGAAAAGAATCCCCATCGATGTCGGCTATAGTTATCTTTTGTGGTTGAGAATAACCATAGGAGGAGTCAATTACTGTGTGTGGTTGGAAACCGACTTGAGCAAAACTAAAAAAATTAAAGCAAAATAGTAATGGTATGTAAAATTTACTCATAATAATTAATTGTTTGTAAGAATATTATTTTTTTCAGTAAGTTAGGTGTAAATATAATTATTTTATTTAATGTTAAAATTATAAGGTGTTAAAAGTGTAATAGTTACAGTAATAGATTTACTAGAGTTGTTATTTTAAAAATAGAATAATGCTTCTCGATACGCTTCGCACTCGAAGTGACGTAGATTGCGTTAAACCGTTTGTGTCGTCAGTTCGAGTATTTTTATGAAATGCGAACAGCAGTTTCATATAAATGTATCGAGAACCACAAACTTGTCATGCTGTAAGCATCCCATTAGGAACTCCGTAATATTATACATTAGTTTGGGTATTTTTATGAAAAAAATGTTGAGTCTTTGTAAAACTTCTCGATACGCTTCGCACTCGAAGTGACGTAGATTGTGTTAAACCGTTTGTGTCGTCAGTTCGAGTATTTTTATAAAATGCGAACAGCAATTTCACAAAAATGTATCGAGAACCACAAACTTGTCATGCTGTAAGCATCCCATTAGGAACTCAGTAATATTATACATTAGTTTGGGTATTTTTATAAAAAAAATGTTGAGTCTTTGTAAAACTTCTCGATACGCTTCGCACTCGAAGTGACGTAGATTGTGTTAAACCGTTTGTGTCGTCAGTTCGAGTATTTTTATGAAATGAGAACAGCAGTTTCATATAAATGTATCGAGAACTTTTTTAATTATAGTAAAACTTCTCGATACGCTTCGCACTCCTTTAAAGGTTTTATTAAAATATCTATATAGTTTTCAGAGTATTTATACCGAAGATTTAATAAACCTTTGAGTTCTTTATTTGAATGAGCATTGTAGATTTCTTTTGTTTTGTTAAACTTTAAAACTTTCCACTAAAACGAAAATTGTCACCCTGTAAGGGTCGCATTAGAAACTCCGTATTATTGAGATGCAAATGGGATGCTTACAGCATGACAAGATTGTGGAATTTAATGGTTAATAATTATGTTATAAATTAGTTTTTTGTTTGTATTCTCGCTGTTCGAGTGATTTTATGAAATGCGAACAGCAATTTCACAAAAATGTATCGAAAAAAAAGGGTTCAACTTTAATTAAAGTTAAACCCTCTTGTTTCTTTAGAACAGTGTCAAAATTATCGTTTAATTTAGTTTATCCGCTTTTCTTTGTGCTTTGTCTAAATCAGCTTGATAATCTCTTAATTTATCTTCTTTTTTAAGAATTTTTTCTCTCCATTTTAGCTCATCATTAGGACTTAATTTTCCTTTTATTTTAAGCTTTTCAAATTTCGCTTTATCCTTTTCAATTTCTTTCTGATGTTCCGCTATTTTGTCTCTTCTTTTTGAAACATCTTTTCGTGCTTTCTCAGCTTTTTCTTTTTCTTTTTCCGCTTTTTTAGCTTCTTTCTCTCTTTTTTTAGCCGCTTTTTCTCTCTCTTTTTCTGCTTTGGCTCTCTCTTTCTCTGCCTTTTGAGCTTCTTTCTCTGCTTTTACTTTTTCCTTTTCAGCCTTTGCTAATTCTTTCTTTTGTTTCTCTTCTGCTTTAATCCTTTCTTTTTCTTGTTTAATGGCTTCTTTCTCTTTTGCAACTTCTTGCTCTGTTTTCAGTTTAGCAGCAGTAACACTATCTGTTATAATTTCCTGTCCGTTTGAAAATTGGAAACCAAGAACAACCAATAATAACATAAGTTTAATTTTCATACTTTTTTTTTTAAAGTTATCTTTACAAAGATAGATAAATGTATACAATATGTGCAAAAATAAAATGGCTATTTTGTTGATTATGACAGTGCTTATGGGGGCATGTAACCAGAATAGGACAACACAAAATAATGAATTTGGAACACAAAATAACGAAATAACAGTATTTGATTACTTACCTTCAAATACTACAGGAGCTGTTTATAAGCATAAAACGTATACTCTTTCTTATGCTGAAGAATATGAGCAAGCAGAGTGGGTGGCTTATGTGTTAAAGGAGAGTGATATAAAAAATACAGATTATAAGCGTCCTTATTTCGAAATAGATCCAGAAATATTAACGGGAGCGGCTCACTGGCGAAACTATAAAAGATCGGGGTATAATAAGGGGCATTTGTGCCCAGCAGGAGATAGAAGAGGGAGTTATGAGGATTATGAAGAAACGTTTTTAACGTCAAATATAGCGCCTCAAAAGTACGATTTTAATGCAGGAATATGGAATAGACTAGAGCAAAAAGTGCGCTATTGGGCAAAAGGACAAGATAGCTTATATGTGGTTACAGGCGGTGTTTTAACGCCTGATTTGGAAACTATTGGTTTTGAAAATGTTGCTGTACCTAAATATTTTTATAAAATACTATTGTCTAAAGATCAAAAAAATATGATTGGGTTTTTAGTACCAAATGAAGCTTCTGAAAAACCATTATATAGCTTTATTACTTCGGTAGACAAAATAGAACAGCTTACAGGTATTGATTTCTTTCCAGCATTAGAGGATGCTATTGAAGATGAATTAGAAGCGAAAACAGACTATACAGGATGGATATTTTAAAATTTAGAATTTGATTTTTTGTTTATTTTCTCTAAATGTTTGATGATTTTTAAAATGAGACGTATCAGATAATAGATGATAATAACTAAGGCAAATACTAAAATGATTTGTAGTGTAAAATATAAATCCATTTTTTAAATAGGTTATAGTTGATGATTTAAACGGTTCTCGATACTCGTCACTTCGAGTGCGCAGCGTATCGAGAAGTTTTATTCTTGCAATGGTTCTCAATACATTTTTCTGAAATTGCTGTTCGCATTTCACAAAACCACTCGAACTAATGTATAGTATTATGGTGTTGCTAATGGGATGCTTACAGCATGACAAGTTTGTGGTTCTCGATACTCGTCACTTCGAGTACGCAGTGTATCGAGAAGTTTTATTCTTGCAATGGTTCTCGATACATTTTTCTGAAATTGCTGTTCGCATTTCCTAAAAATACTCAAACTGACGACACAATCAACGTCACTTCGAGTACGCAGTGTATCAAGAAGTTTTTTAAAATTTTAAGAATCTAACTTTTTCTTTTCATCAAGATAAGCAGATACTTTTTGGTAAAGTTTTACTAAAATCTTAATAATAAAGTAACTTACAATGAGAAAAGCAATTAATAATAAGATTTGTAAAATAACGGTTGTACTCATAGATTGAGTAATAATTAAATTTTTCATATTTGTTTGTTTATTAGCTGTTCAAATATTTATTCATGCATTTCATAGCTTTTATATAAAATTTTATCATAAGATAAAGAAAAATAAGGCTAATTATAAGCGGCATAAAGTTTAATAAAAAGTCTAATACATAATGATATAGACTAAAGTTTTCTTGAATTTCTGTTACTTGATTTTTCATTTGTTTATTATTTCTATTATTAAAAATGCAACACCAATTTTTAAAATTAGTGTTGCAAATAAATCGTTTTTTTAAAATAAAGGGATTAATCCTATGCCTATGATTTCTCCATTTTCATTTAGGTTTAACATAATATGGTAGTTAGTTGTATAAGTAATTCCCCAGCCATTAATTGTATAATCGTATACGTATCCTCCAAAAAGTTCAATATTAAAATTACTGCCATTAGGATTGTAAAAATCATTAGTTTGTTCCCATTCCCCGACAGAGAACCCGTATTCAGTAGTACTAACATCTAAAATTTCAATGACTTTATCATCACTATTTGTTTTAAATTTTATATAAATATAGATTCCTGCATCATAGCTTAATAATTTTACTTTCCTTTTGGCTAACTTTGTTTTTCCATTTTGTGATGTTTCAAGGGTTTCATTAGGATATGATTCAATAGAAAATACATTTGAATTAATTAAATCGTTGATATGATCTTTTAACTCTTGGGTGTTTTCAAAACTCAAAGAGTTATTAGGGTCAATTAGGTTATTAAAACTAAAGCTACCTCCATTTTGAGCTGTTAAGCTAATCATTTCATTTACAACTTGCAAAGCATCAGGATTTATATTGCTATTAATAGTATTCTCATTAAGAAAATTTATAATCTGGTTTTTAGTTTCTGAACTAGCATTTTGCCACCATTGTGATTGTTCTAGAGTTAAATTGTTCACAAAGGCTTCAATAGGTGTTCTGGTTACTAATATAGGCTTTGTTATAACATCTTCAAATTCGCTTACAGATGCATTGTTGTTGTTATTGTTTGGATTTGTTGAATTTGTGTCTGTGTTTTGATTGTTTGGCGCTGTGTTGCTTCCTCCACTTCCACTTAAATCGATATCTCCACTTCCTATGCTTCCTCCACTTCCTCCAGTACTTTCACAAACAGTTGAAATTGTAATATACATAGTAGGTGGAACTTCTGCTGTGCATTGATGCCAAACAGGAATATTACTAGAATCGTGAACTCCTTCGCTACAAGTTACCCAAACAGTTCGTTCTTCATCATAACACTCTATTTTGGACTGGATGTTTAAATTTTGAAGTGTATTAAAATCAATTTCTGTAAAACTCATTTTTGATTTTAAATCAACATATTCATTGTTATTTATTTTGTTTCTTTCTTCTTCCGTTAGATTATATTTTATAATCCCTGTTTTATAATTTCCATTTAATGTTTCAGAAATTATTAGATTTTCAATTGAAAGATTATCATTTTCACGAAATATTTTAAAAGTATAAGAGTCGTAATTATTCATTTGAATATTTAGTATAGTAGAAGTATCTATATAAAAATCATTAGTACTGTCATAGATTCCTTTATTTAAATGGGAATCTCTATTTAATTGATTAATTGAATTAATTTTATTAAAGGCTACTGGAGTTTTTTGTTTTAATTGATTGAATGTTATTTTTTTTGAAGTAATACTTGTGTTGCTTTTTTCATTTTTTATAGTAGGATTAGTTTCTTCTTTTTCGCAACTTGCGAAAAAAAGAACCAAAGAGCTATATAGTAATAATTTAAAATTTTTCATATTTTTGTGTTTTAATTAATTAACAGTCATACTTGTGTTCGCCAAAACATTTTTTTAGTATGGCTGTTTTTTTCTTTAGTTGGATTTTCTAAAAACAACAGCAAAGCCAACTTTCTCTTTTACTTTTGCTTGTCAGTATTATTTTTTTAGGAAACTGACACCTCCTTATAGTTGGCCAACTATATCATAAGAAAACAAGAATAGCAGTAATCGTTTTCCATTTCTCATTAGCAAAGACTTATTCGTTGTAATGCTTATCCATTAGTTTTAAAATTTTCCTAAACAATTTTATTAGGTAAAATAAAATAATAGGTATTGTTATAATCAAAATAACTTGCAATAGTATTGTAGTATTCATCATGGATTGTTTTTTTACATGGCACAATATGGTTCTTTAATAAAAAGAATCTGTTGGTTGTAATGGTTCTCAATACATTTTTCTGAAATTGCTGTTCGCATTTCCTAAAACCACGCGAACTGACGACACAAATGGTTTAACGCAATCAACGTCACTTCGAGTGCGCAGCGTATCGAGAAGCTTTCTTCCGTTTTAAATAATTTCACCCAACTGATTAAAAAATTATGTTTTTATATTTGGAATAAACCACATAGACTTTTTTAAAATGCTTATGTGGTAGACCAAACAAATAAAAAACAATAGTTGTAAACTATAAAAACAAACTATGATTTTGTAAAAGAACGTATAATAGAATTTAAAAAGGGAATGCCTTTATTTCTTGATCCAAAACTACTAGGCTTTTTAAGTTTATGCAAGTAAAGCTTGTCGGAATTCATGAATTCCGACAAGCTTTACTTGAATTCCAAGTGTGAAATTGCCCGAATAACAACAGAATATACTATTTTTGAAACAAACAATATACAAACAAATATGAAGGAACTTTTTATCTATTTATTTGCCTTTTTATCTTTTTTAACCACTGCACAAACCGATAAAAATGAATTAAGTAACAAAACATACGAAGAATTACTTGCGGGTTTTGCTAAAATCGAAAATAATTTTGAACTACAAAAAAAATATGCAAATGCTTATCTATTAAAAGCAAAAAAAGAAAAAAAAGATTTAAGAATAGCTAAAGGCTATTACATGATGTCAAATATTCATAATTTTTATGATGCTATTAAGTATTTAGATAGTGTTACTATATATGCTGAAAAAGAAAGTAATGATAAGTTTCCAATGGTTGCATATTATGAAAGAGCAAGAAAGTTAGATGCAAAAAGAGATTTTAAATTGGCTATAGAGAATTATATTCAAGCGGAAAGCTGGGCAAAAAAGAATAATGATTTAGATTACATTTTTAGGGCTAGATTAGCAATCGCAATTATTAAATCTGAGGATATGGGAGAAATTTCGGAAGCTTTAGAGTTATATAGACAATGTTATAAGTTTTATGGAAAAAATAAAGGAAAAGAAGTTAGATACTATAACAGTTATGTGAGTACAATTTTTGCAATTGCAGATGCACATAGAGCATTACATCAGTTAGATTCTTCATCATATTATAATCGATTAGGCTATAGAGAGTTAGAATCGACTGAATTTAAAAATGAAAGATTAAAAGGGTTTTTTATTTTGAATGAAGGAGCAACTCAATGTTTAAAAGGAAATTATAAAAGTGCAATAGATAGTATTGATAAGGCACTTCCGATAATGATAGAATATGATGAACAAATGAATCAAATAGCGTCCTACTATTATTATGCAAAATCGTTTAACGGTTTAAACAAAGTAGATAAGACTGTTAAATATTATGAAAAGGTTGATAGTGTTTATAAAAAACTAAAATATATAACACCTGAGTTTGTTCATGGATATCATTACTTAATTAAATATTACAAGAATAAAGGAGAAAAAGAAAAACAATTGTATTATCTCAACACCTTAATGAGTATAGATAGTGTTTTACAAGTTAACTATAAGGAATTGACTAGAAAATTTAAAAAAGAATATGATATTCCAAATTTAATGCAGGAGAAAGAGAATATTATTGAAGGGCTACATCAAGATAAAAAAAGCAATCATGGGATAATGATTGCTTTAGGAGGTATTATTATGATTAGTTTGTTTCTTGTAATGCGACAAACTCAGCAAAAGAAAGCGTATAAAAAACGCTTTGAAGCTTTAATGCAAACAAAAGAAGAAGGCGATAATACTAAAATTGAGATTGAAACGATAGAGGAAATAAAAGACAATGATTTAGGCATTGTTGAAGAAACCGCTAATAACATATTAAAGCAACTTGTTGCTTTTGAAAAAAAGAAACAGTTTTTAAAGCCTAATATTACCCTGAACAATATAGCCCAAGATTTTGGAACCAATCCGAAATATTTATCTACTATAATCAATACTAAAAAAGAAAAACCTTTTGTACGCTATATTAATGATTTGCGTATTGACTATATTGTTTTTGAATTAAAAAGTAATGAAGGAATGCGAAAATACACCATTAAGGCCATAGCCGAAGAAGCAGGTTTTAACAATGCAGAAGCTTTTTCGAGTGCGTTTTTTAAGCGAACAGGGATAAAACCATCGTATTTTATAAAAAAATTAATAGAGAGTTAATGTGTTGTTTTTTAATGATTTAGGTTTTATTTTGCACACGGAATTCATGAATTCCGTGTACTACTTGCTATTTTATGAGGTGGTTTTTACAATTGAAAACTATATTTGCTACACAACAATTTAAAACATAAACAACATGAAAAAAGAAACAAAAGGAAAGTTTACTTTAGAAAAATTTGAAATCGCTAAGTTAAATATTATGCGAACTATTAATGGTGGTGACGATGGATCTTCTGTTATTTGTACAACAACTAACACAAATGACCCAGACTCTTCAAGAGAGTGTAGAGACCCAAGACATGATCCGAGACAACCTGCTCCTAATATTCCTAATATTCCAAATAGAACAAATAATCCTTAAATTAATTATTAATGAAGAAAGCTTTTTTTTTAACATTAACAGTTTTTTTCGTTTGCTGTTCAACTTTTGATAGGATGAAAAAAAAATCAATTGGATTATTAAACGATCCAATTGATTTTTGGAGCCATAAAGATTATATATCAGATAATGTCTATGGTATATCTTTAGAGAAATGGCACAATGAAAATATTGATAAAATAAACAATGAAGTTATTGTTGCTGTTTTAGATACACAAATTGATTTAAACCATGAAGATTTAGAAGGACAACTTTGGATTAATAAAAGCGAAATACCTAACAATAATATTGATGACGACTCTAATGGCTATATAGATGATATAAATGGTTGGAACTTTGTAGGAAAACCAGATGGAGGATATTTTATATATGGAAATTTTGAATACACAAGAATTATTCAAAAATGGGATAATATTTTTAAGAATAAAGAAAAAGAAGATATTTCTAAAGAGTTATATGATGTTTTTGAAGAGTATAATTATGCAAAATCATATTCAGAATACTATTTAAGTTATTATAATAACTGGCGAAAATCTTTATCATATAAGATTGAAACCTATCCATTAGCCAAAGATACATTACGATACTTCTTTCCTAATGAAAATTACACGCTAAAAGATTTAGATAGTCTATATCAATTATATAAAACTAATGATAAATCTTATAGGGAAAGAGTAGATAATAACGATAAAGATTTAGGAGCCTTAATAGATTGTATGATTGTTTGTTATGAACAAAATGATAAAAATTTAAATGATATTATTCATACAAGAATACAAATGGATTCTATAATCATGCAAAATCTAAATATTGATTTTGATGATAGAAAATTTATAAGAGATAATCCAAATATATTAGAAAAAGGATATGGAAATAATATAGTTAATTCATTCAAAGATTTGCAATATCATAGTACAGAAGTTTCAAGTATAATAGCTGCCAATCGTAAAAATGATAAAGGGACTAAAGGATTTCATGATAATATTAAGATAATGCCGCTAAGTATCTCTGTTTCGGGAGACGAACATGATAAAGATATTGCTATGGCTATTTATTATGCTGTTGATAATGGAGCTAAAATAATTAATATGTCTTTTGGTAAAGAATTTTCATTAAATAAAATATGGGTAACCAATGCATTAAAATATGCGGAGGATAAAAATGTATTAATTGTTCATTGTTCAGGCAATTTAAAAAAAGATATTGATAAATATTCGTATTATCCAGACGATTATAATTATAAAGAAGAGAAAGAAGTAGTTGATAATTTTATCAATGTTGGTTCTGTTTCAAAACGAGAAGATAGTACTATGGTTACTTCTTTTTCAAATTATGGCAAAAACAATGTGGATATTTTTGCACCTGGGGAAGAAATTTATGTAGCCATTCCAGATAATAAGTATAAATATGATTCAGGAACATCTTTAGCAGCTCCTATGGTTTCAGGAACATCTGCTTTAATATGGTTGTATTATCCTAACCTTACGGTTGCTGAAGTAAAGAATATTATTCTAGAATCAGGGGTTACTGTTGATAAGATGGTCATTAAACCTGGAACAAAAGATGAAATGGTTCATTTTTCTGAATTATGTAAAACGGGTAAAATACTCAATACTTATAATGCTATGAAAATGGCAGAAGAAGTAAGTAAAAGAAAAAAATAAATATTAAATAATACCTTTTGGGTGTAATTAGTTTTTAAGACAATCTACGTCAGTTCGAGTTTTTTTTATGAAATGCGAACAGCAATTTCGTAAAAAATGTATCGAGAACTTTATAATTATAGGAATACTTCTCGATACGCTTCGCACTCGAAGTGACGAGTATCGAGAACCACAAACTTGTCATGCTGTAAGGGTCGCATTAGAAACTCCGTATTATTGAGCTGCAAATGGGATGCTTACAGCATGATAAGATTGTGGAATTTAATGGTTAATAATTATGTTATAAATTAGTTTTTTGTTTGTATTCCCTCTGTTCGAGTGCTATTTATGAAATAAAATAAAACTTCTCGATACGCTGCATACTCGAAGTGATGCTCCCCTTTTTATTATGAATAAAAAGCATCCGAGAAAGTCGGTAAGGGCTTTCTATTCTTGTTTTTAAGAAAAAATAGTTTAATTCTATAGTTACAAAAAAAATGAATTTTTCAGCATTTCAAACTACAATATTGCGTACACCAGTATATCCTGTAAACTATTATATAGCGCTATTGCAAAATTATAGTAGAGAAAAACTATTTGAAACAATAAGGGATAAGCATGTGAAAAATGCAATAGCATTGGCAACACCAGAACTGTTAAGTCAGATAGAAAAATACAACCAAAACCCTGAGAAATTCACAGTAGAGAAAGGGAAACATTTAGAACAATCGCTTTTAAAATATATTGCCAGAATGTGTTCTCGTTCTACTCCTTTTGGGTTATTTGCAGGATGCACAACAGGAACACTGGGAAAGGAAACCAAAATAGAATTAGCATCTAAAGATTGTTATAGTACACACAATCAGTTTGATATGCAATTTTGGATTGCGCTTTTGCAAACATTAGCCAAAGATGAAGAAATCAAAAGCCAGTTGCACTATTTTCCTAATACGAGTTTGTATAGTGTGGGTTCTTTTTATAGATACACAGAATATACTTATACCAATAAAAAACGAGAGCATAGTATAGCAGCCATACGCAAAAATGAAAGCGTAACACGAATATTAGAAAAAGCACAACAAGGATGCACAATAGAAGCATTAGTAGCGGAAATAATAGAAAGTGACCTAGAAAAAGAAGAAGCAACAATATTTGTAAATAAGCTTATAGACAATCAAATACTAGTGAGTAATTTGGAAGCTACTATTATAGGAGATATGGAAATGCAACGAGTTATAGCCCTATTAGAAGCTATACCCGAAGTGGCAGAAAAAACAAGAGCTATAAAAAAAGCGATACACACACTAACAGCAAATTATGATGTTAGCGTATTAAAAAATGTGCAAAACCAAATAGAAAAAGTAACAAAAGAATATGATGCCAAGTATTTATTGCAAACCGATCTTTATACGCACACCACAACCAATACGGTAAACAAAAAGAATGTTCAAAAATTAAAACAAGCCATAGCTTTTTTGGCTAAAACACAACAATATAGTGCAAACCGAAATTTAGAACAGTTTAAAAAAGCATTTCTAAAACGATATGAAACGAAAGAAATGCCTTTAAGTATGGTGTTAGACGTTGAAATAGGAATAGGCTATCTTCAAAACAGCAATGAAAAAGATTCACATCCTATTTTAGACTTATTTACGATAGCGAAAGAAACAAAAGAAATAGCAGTTTCTGAATTATGGACTAAATGGAGTTATACGCTAGAAGAAAAAGTACAAACTTGTTTAGCAAAAGAGGAAAGAATACTGATACTAAATGATGATGATGTTAAAGACTTTGAAGCCTATTCTGGTACATTACCTGCTACTTTTTCGGCTATGATTGAAATAATTAACATAGAAGAAAGAGAAATGATTGTTTTAGAATCGTTAGGCAATTTTAGTGCAGCAAAATTAATAGGCCGATTTTGTAATGGAAATGAAAACATTCACAAACTGGCTAAAGAAATTATAGCCAAAGAAAAAGAATTAAATGAAGATGCTGTTTTAGCAGAAATAGCACACATACCCGAATCTAGAACCGGTAACATACTAAAAAGACCTGTACTAAGAGACTATGAGATTCCATATTTAGCAAACAGTAATATGGAAAAAGAAAATCAAATTGCACTAGATGATTTGTATATTTCGATAGTGCAAAATACAATAGTTTTAAAATCAAAACGACTCAATAAGAGAATTATTCCTTGTCTTTCAAATGCTCACAATTATACAAACAGCTCATTGCCTATTTATCAGTTTTTGTGCGATTTGCAAGGGCAAGCAATACATCCGGTGTATCGTTTTAATTGGGGTGTTTTAAAAGGACATTATAATTATTTTCCGCAAGTGCGCTATAAAGATGTCATTTTGGCTAAAGCCAGATGGTATGTGTATTATGATGATTTAAAAAACCAACAATTTAATAGCGACTTTGAAAATTGGAAGCAAAAAAACAAAATACCAAAATATATAACTATTGTAAGTGGTGATAACACACTATTACTAGATTTAGAAAAAGAAATAAGTTTTGATATTCTTGTGAAAACGGCTAAAACAAAAAATAAAGTTGTTTTAGAAGAATTTTTATTTGCAACAAACAATGTGGTGCAAGACATAGCAGAAAATCAGTATACGAACCAAGTGATACTTTCATTTTTTAAAGAAAAAGTAAAATAGGAAAAATGAAAAGAACGTTTAATTTAGGAAGTGAATGGTTGTATTACAAAATTTATTGTGGAGTAAAAACAGCCAATTTTATATTACAAGATCACTTAGCAGAAAAAATAGAAACATTAAAAGCAAAGGGAATCATTCAAAAATGGTTTTTCATTCGATACCATGATCCAGAGTCACATTTACGGTTGCGATTTCAAATAACAAATCCAAATAATTTAATGGTGGTTATAAATGCCATGCAAGAAATTTTTAATCCGTTACAGGAACAAAATTTAATATGGAAAACACAACTAGATACTTATGAAAGAGAAATAGAACGTTATAACATTATTCCTTATGCTGTAACAGAATCTATTTTTCAAGCTGATAGTGAAATGATTTTAAATTATATAACACTACAACAACAATTTGAGAACCCAATAACACCTCTGCTTTTTAGCTGTTTGGCAATAGATAGTTTTTTAAGTGTTTTTAATCTTACAGCACATGAAAAGCTAGTTTTTTTAGATCATTTGCAAAGTGCTTTCAAAAAGGAATTTAACGCATATAAAAATCTGAAAAAAGAATTTGATAAACACTATCGAAGCAAAGAGCAAGAAATAAATGTGTTTTTAACGAGAAAAAATGAAGCTAAAAATAAGGCACTGTATAATGAAATAGATCAAAAGAAAGAAAAGATAGAAAAATGTATTTCAGCAATTAATATCTCGTTTAACAGTTCTTTGCCTTCGTTTCTAAACAGTCATGTTCACATGATGCTAAATAGACAATATACTTCTAGGCAAAGAGAGTATGAGTTACTGGTTTACGATCATTTGTTCAGGTATTATAAAACGTGCTATTATAAGGCTGAAACAAAGAATTAGGTAAGTTTTTATTTTTATAAGAATAACTTTAATTTGGTGTTTTTAACATTAAAATGATTAATATTTAGATTATTGTTCTGTTATTTTAACAATTTCGGCAACAAAGTTGTAATTGTGAGTCAGATATTTTTTGTAGTATTGTGAACGTTGTATTTCTTTTTTAAAGTTAGTTAAAAGAACATTTTTACAACAAAAACAAGTAGATTACCAATAGATAATATGTTGGATACTTGAATTTTTTTAGTTATAATTTTCGTCAATTCGAGTAATTCTTTTAAAGAATTGTGATAAGATAAATGAAAATGGTTAAACGTTCTTCTCGCATTTTTGCTTTATAAAATAAAGTGAAAATACTCGAAACTGACGGTTTTTTATAGAGTTAAAAATTAGAATAAAAAATATTGTTGTAGCAATAGTCAAGAAATCTCAGTTGACTTAAAAAATCTTGGGATAATAATCATTTTTTAAATTATTAGCATCATGAAAAAATCAATTTTAAATTTAGTAGGAGCTCAGGAATTGTCAAAGAAAACACAGAAAGAAATTGTAGGAGGACTAAGAGTAACAGATCCTATAGGAGCTTCTTTTCCATGTTATTGTAATGGCGTTTTTAAGAAAAATTGCGATACAGTACAGTGCTGTGTAAGTGCATGTGGGCTTTAATAATTGGAGGTGAAATCTAAAAAAACGAGTTCGATATAAAAAAGTATTAAATTATTTATATTCAATGTCTTTTTGTTAAAATGTAAAGTTTTGAAATGTGTTGAGAAGTTTTGTTCCATTTTACTGTGCAAAAAAACACTCGGCCTGATGTTTTTAAATAATTTCATTCAATGGGTTACTCTGAATCAGATTTTTTCACATCGAATACATCGTTTAATATAAAATTTAGGGGACAAAAATGTTCTAAAATTGACAACAAATAAAAAAATAAAAATAGATCATGAAAAATAAAATTTTAAATTTATCAGGAACTCAAAAATTGTCTCAATCAGAGCAAAAAATGATACAGGGTGGTAAAATTCCAGACTTAAGCAACTTATGTGGCGCTTTAGTTTTCAACTCTACAGAGTCTCAGTGCTTAAGCTTGGTAGGATACGACCCAATATGGAATCCTGCTACTAGAAAATGTTCTGTAATTGGTGATAATTGTTAAAATTTAACATCATATAAATTATGAAAAAATCAATTTTAAATTTAGTAGGAGCTCAACAGCTAACTAAAAAAGAGCAAAGAACCATTAATGGAGGAAAAAGAGTTTGTGTTTTAAGTTTGCCAAATTATGGTTGTGGTTCTAATGAATGTTGTTCAGGCGGAATATGCTATAGAATAGGAACTCTTGGACATTTGTGTGAAATTTATCCAGTATAAAAAATGAGATGAAAAAATCAATATTAAATTTGAGAGATGTACAAGTATTATCTCAAAAAGAACAAAAAACCATTAAAGGTGGAATACACGTTTGTGCAATAGATGGTTGTCCTCCAGGATTATTTTGCACAAAAGTAGGATGTAAAAAAGATCCAGATTGGGTTTAGTTTAGTTATAAATAAGGATCGTATTAATTTTTAGATGCTTTTAGAAAATCATTTGATTGGTTTTTTGAGAGCATCTTTTTTTTGTAGTTTTAATTTATATTATACCTTTGAGAGCATATAAGATTAATATGAATAAAATACTTTTTTTGATTTTTTTTGTAGTTCAAGCAGTTGTTGCACAGAAACTTAGTAATGATGATTTCTTGAAATATCAAGATAAAGTAAGTTTTCATATAAACGGAAATCTAGACAGTGCTTTTTATTATGTAAATAAAATAAAATTATCAAAAGAAGCAGAACAACTTACTTACGCATTTGCATCTGAAGCTTATTTATATCAATTAAAAGAATATTCAGATACTTTAAATTCTAATAATTCTTTTGAAACTTCACTCTTATATTTAGATAAAATTAATGCTCCATTTGTAAAAAAGAAAGCAAAAAGTAAACTGCTTAATTTTAAAGGATTGATAAATTGGAAAAGGAAAAAATTAAGCGATGCTATTAATGCCTATAAGGAAGCTAAAAGGCTAGCCATTGAGGTTGATGATAAAGTTTTAGCAGTAAAATGCTCAAACAATATGGCACTAATATTAGCTCAAGTTGGTAATTTTGAATTAGCCATTAAATCTGTAAAAGAATCAGATAGTATTACAGACAAGATAAAATACTTATACGAAAAAGAGAGTTTTTTAAAAGCAAAAAGCAGTGTATACATGAAGTTAGGCTCTTTTTATGAAGCCTATTATAGTGTTAATAAAAAGCCAACCTTATTAGATTCCTCAGAGTTATATTATAAAAAAACGATTATTTACTCTAAAAACTTATTAGATAGAAAATTAAAAGCTCAGATTAATTTAGGAAATATCTATGTAAAAAAATCAGATTTAATTAGTGCAGAGAAACAATATTTAGCGTCTTTAGTACTGGCGCAACAAAACAACTTTACAACTCCTATAACTACATTATACTATAACCTAGGCTATGTTAATTATGGGAAAAGAAAATATGACAAAGCTCTAATTTATTTCAATAAAGTAGATTCATTATCCAATCATGAAACCAATAAAATAGAACTTACAAATTCTATGTACTATTTGGCTAAAATTCATAACGAATATGATGATTACGGTAAAGCAGAAAAATATTTAGCCATTTATAAAGACAAGTTTAAAGAAAATGAGAATTTAATAGCAGAAGAAACACTTAAAGTCAATAATATTATTGCAAATGCAGAAATAAAAGAAGATTTAAATATTCTTAAAAATGAAATTAAGCAAAAGAAGTCCCTTCTTTTGTTTTCAAAGGTTTTAATTGTATCTATTTTCTGTGGATTGATTTATTTTTTATATAAAAATTATAAAGCAAAAAAAGCAGCTCATATAAAAGTGAATAAACTTATAGAAGAGTTTAAACAAAAGAAAGATTCAATAGTTGTTAATGATGAAAAAGATAGTGAGGAGGTTGTAATAAACAATAATTCACTGAGTATCGATGAAGAGAAAGAAAATGAAATAGTGGCAAAATTAATTCAACTTGAAAAAGCAAATTATTTTTTAAGAGAAGACTTTAATCTGCAAAGCACTGCAAAAAAGATAAAAACAAATACTACTTATTTATCGTATGTCGTTAATAAAAGGTTTGAAAAATCATTTAGCGAATATTCAAATGAATTGAAAATAAATTATGCTATAGAACAAATGATAACAAATGCTACCTTTAGAAAATACTCCACACAAGCTATTGCTGAAACAGTAGGATTTAAAAATGCTGTTTCCTTTGCAAAATCTTTTAATAAAAGAACAGGCGTTACACCTGTTCAATTTATTAAAAAAATAGAGAAAGACGAATTAGTCTAAAATAATAGTATCTAAAATAATAATATCATCATCTTTAGGTTTACCATCACCATTATCTTCACTAGATACAGTATCTGTAAGAATTGGTTTTTTAGGAGGCCTAGGATCACCCATTCCTATAATTTTAATTAATTGATGAGAAGGGATTTTGTCTGCTATAAATTGATCTAAAAAAAAAGGTTGAATTTTCATAAAATATGTTTTTATAGTTAATAAGTATCAAAGTTACTTTTATTTTTAGCTCTAAGAAGGGTATTTCATTTTTTGATACTAATAAATATTAATTAACGTTTAATGGGTTGTTTTTTAGTCTGTTGAATGTATTTTTTGCCTTTCATAATTTATAAATTGTTTATGTTATAATTTATAAATTATATGTAAACCCCTTTTTTTTAACTCTTTTTTACTTCCATATTTGTCTTATCAAATTAATCAAATGATTAGTTCATTTTTTATTATATGAAGGCAATTATTAAAAAGTATTTAAAGATTAATAACTACGATAAAAAGCAAAATGATTTTGAAAATTTGTTTTTATCTCACCCTAATTATCCAAGCTTATTTGCAATAACGGATACATTAGACATGCTTTCTATAGAAAATGTAGCAGCTAAAGTTCCAAAAGAACAATTTCCAGAATTGCCTAACTCATTTTTAGCAGTATTTAATGATGACATAACCTTAGTTACAAAGCAGAATAATGAAATCGCAGTTGAGAAAGAAAAAGAAGGAAAAAAGAAAGTATCTACAGATGATTTCTTGAACAAATGGAATGGTGTTGTAATTGCTATTGAACAAGGTGTTAAACTAGAAAGAAAGAGATTAAGCCTATTTAAAAGTAAATATGTTTTACTCGTTTTAATTTTGTTTTCTCTTTTTGTGATTAAAATGGAACAAATGAATGGACTAATTTCCATATTTAATTTTGGAATTATATTAATAGGAGTTTTAATCAGTGTGCTTATAGTCGATGAAAAATTAAATACATTAGACGGAGCTATCTCAAAAATTTGCTCTTTTAGCGAAAAGACATCTTGTGATTCTGTAATAAAATCTAAGAATGCGAAAATCACAAAATGGTTAGACTTTTCAGATTTACCAATTTTGTTTTTTAGTGTTAGTGCTCTTCTTATTGTAATAGATGAAAGTAATTTAAAACTAATTAATTTTTTAAGTGTTCTTTCTCTTCCTATTATTCTATACTCCATTTGGCTTCAACAAAGTAAATTGAAAAAATGGTGTGTTCTATGCTTGGGTATTTCATCCTTATTAATAATACAAGCTGCTTTGTTTTTTATTGTTAATCAACCACTAACATGGAATTTGTTGTCAATAACAAATGTGCTTTTAGTAATGGTTCCTATTTGGTTTTTTTGGAAACCAATATTATTTAAAAGAGTAGAATTGCAAAAGAAAAATATTGAGCTTATTAAATTTAAAAGAAACTATACTGTTTTTAAATCATTGCAAAAAGAGATCGTGAACGAACAAAGATTAAAGGCCTTAACAAAAGTTGAAATAGGAAATAAAAATGCATCTGTAAACCTAACCTTGATTTTAAGTCCAAGTTGTTCTTTTTGCCATACAGCATTTGAAAACGGATTAGAATTAGTAAACTCAAGTTTAAATAAGGTAAGATTGACAGTGTTTTTCAATTTAAATCCAGATAATAAAGATAATCCTTACCTCTCAATTGTTGAAAGCATTCTTCAAATTAATGAAAATATGCCAGAAAAAATAGTGGAAGCTATTTCCGATTGGCACATAAAAAAGATGAGTTTAGAAGACTGGAAAGAAAAATGGGAACAAAAAAAGAAAGATTCTAATATAGTACAAATAATTAGAGAACAATACGAATGGTGCTCAGATAATAATTTTAATTATACACCTGTAAAATTATTGAACAGCAAATTATTTCCAGGCGAATATGATATTGAAGAAGTAAAGTATTTTATTTCAGAATTAGAAGAAGAATTACAACCTATTTTGGTTTAAAAATATTATTGCAATAATAGTCAAAAACTACAATTGACTTAAAAACGCTTGTAGTAGAAACAATTCAAAAACCGATTTATTATGAAAAAATCAATTTTAAATTTAAAAGGAGCTCAAATTTTAACAAAAGAAGAGCTTAAAGAAACTGCGGGTGGAAAAGTATTTAATCCAGGTGGAGGAGATGGACCAGGAGAAGATGGTTGTGGTTTCAATACATGTAGAAATCAATGGGGAAGATGTAGTTGGGCAGCTTGCGATAGAGGATATTAATCTATAAGCAACAAATTTGTCAAAACAATTGACAAAAACGTAGTAGAAATAAAAACAATTAAAATAAATATAACATGAAACAATCAATTTTAACTTTGAGCGGAGCTCAAGAATTATCAAAAAATGAACAAAAATCTATAAAAGGAGGATTGTACAATTGTGACGTTAACGGTGATAAAGTTTGCGAACAAGTAGGCAGACATTGCGCACAGTTATATTGTAGATTCATTGAAATAGAGCCATTGTTCTAGATTATCTTAATTAGGGAGATTTTCTCCCTAATTTTTTCTATTCCAGATTATTTATTTAACAATAACGGCAGAAAAACTGTAATACAAGTAGTGTATTTTTTTGTATTATTGTTTTATTGTATTTTTTGTTAAAAAACAGAAATATTCTGAAATAGATGTTTTGGAATTTAAATTCACAATTAAAATATTCTTGCAGGAGTAGTCAGAAATTCAACTGACTTAAAAGGTTTGGATAATTAATTATTAGTATTAATTTTTTTAAAAATGAAAAAAACAATTTTAAATTTAGAAGGGGTTGTTGCTTTAGCAAAAGAACAACAAAGAAATGTTATTGGAGGAAAAGCAGAACCTTGTAGGCTTTACATAAGACCAGCAGGAGGAGGTCCAGGATACTGGTCTGTAAATGTGTCTTTAGAACAAGCCCAGTCACAATGGAATGGATTTGTGTATAATGATGGAAGTTATGCTTCAGGATATTGCTGTTCAAGCTGTGCTTCTTAACTTATAAATAAATCTAACTAGAAGCTCTATCTTAGAATAGAGCTTTTTTAATACTTAATTAAAATAATGCGCTACTTCTTAATCTTAATTTTAGTATTTAATTCTTGTAAGGAAAAAAAAGAATTAAGAGTTCAAAATCTAGAAAAACAAAATACAGAATATGCTGTTTTTATAGTAAAAGAAAATAAAACAAATATTATTACTTCAATATTTGAAGATTTAACATCTAATAATTTGAATAATAAGAATCACTATTTTACAGATAAAGAAAATGATACTATTAGGCTTAATGTAGGTAAAGGAAAACAATTATATTTTTGTACAAAATATAATTACCGTGATACTGTTTTTGTAGCTAATGGAGACACTATTTTTATAGATTTAAAGAATGAAAAGAACGAAATTTCTTCTAATAAAAATTTGTTTGATATAAAAAAGTATAAAAAAACGAATAAAATAAATGAGTTAAAATTAAACTATATAGAGGTGTCTAAAGATTATCCTTTAGAAATTGAACCTAGTGAATATGAAAAAAGAAAACCTCTATATCCAGTTAAAGTAGATTTTAATAAAATAAAAACGGACGTTAATGGAGTTAATAATTTGATAGAGGTAATTAAAAATGATTTGATTAATGGTTATCGCTATTATGATTCTATAGCAGAAAAAAAGCCTTTAAAAAGAAACTATATTGAACAATTGAAGGAAAATCTAAAAATAGATTGTTTTTCTGAAGCTATTACTATTTATAATTTCTCATTGAATGATGAAGCTAAAAAGTTTTTGATTTCAAATAGGTTTATTAATGAAGGACTTTTTGAGGATAACTATAGTTATCAAATTATTTATAGATTAATAAATTCAATATTGTTAGAAAATAAAAAAAAATCATTAGGACATAAAATTATTATTGATTATAAAAAAGCGATGTCCCTTTTGCCAAATTATTTTAAAGGGGATAATTTAGCATTTTCTCAAATTGTTTGTATAAAAGCAGCTATAGATGAAGGACATAGTAAAGAGTCAATTAATGAATTAATTAATAATTATAAAAAAAATAAGATTAATACTAATTATGATTTATATATTTCGAAAATAGAGAAAGATTATTTTTTGAAAAAAAATGATAAGAATTCAAGTGAAGTAGAATTATCAGACCCTATGAAATTAAAAGTTAATCTTGATAAATTATTAATTGAAAATAGAAATAAGGTTATATATATAGATTTTTGGGCAAGTTGGTGTGCTCCATGTAGAAAAGCAATGCCTGCTTCAAAGAAAATAAAAGAACAATATAAAAGTAAAGAAGTTGTATTTCTATATATAAGTATAGATAATAGTTTTGAAGCTTGGCAAAAAGCTATGAATAAAGAAGGTGTAAGTGAGAATAGCTTTTTAGCAATCAATTACCCAGAAGCTAATTTTTATAAGGAAAAGGCACTTAAGACAATTCCAAGGTATTTGATTTATAATAAAAAAGGAGAGTTGGTTAATAGTAATGCACCAGGTCCAGATAGCGATGAAATAATTAAGGAATTAAATAAATATCTTGAAGATTAATTTGAACGTTAAGTCAATCTATAAAAAATATTAATTTAATTCTTGTAATTCTAGATTCCTATCAAATTCAGAAAATGAGATTTAAGAACTTTTACAAACCTGCTTTTAAAGAAATAATTTCTAATAACCAATAGATTAATTTTTATTTAGGTAATTGTAATGAATTTTTGTTAGGGCAAATTAGGAGTATTAATGATTTAGTGATTAATCTGGATGATTTTTGCGAATTTAGATATATTTGTCCTGATAATAGAATTCCTGTTCAAAAGGATGAGAAGTATTTTCATGAAAGCCTATGTAGTTATGACCCTAAAACAAACACTTGGAAATAGTATATTGGTTCTTGTTGTGTGTACTTTAATATTATCGTGTAACACAGTTAAAAAGAACAGAAAGTTTAATTATTTTAGTGGCACAGAATTTTATAATTACCCTTTAAATGTTAGCGGACATTTTTTTGGTGATGTTAAGTATTACGAAACAAATGAAGTAGATCAAATGGATGAGGTCTCTTCTGTTTTAGCATTTTATAAACTTCGGGATAAAGATTTATTAGTTTATGGTAAGACAACTGAAAGTCCTCTTTATCAATTGTATGTTTTTTTTAAAAAAAAGAAATCTAAATTGAAGGATAAACCTTCACAAGTAACAACTAAATTATTAGTAGATGATACAAGTAATAATTTAGTTTTATATGAAAAATCTAATGGTATTCAATCATTTTTTGTAGCCATTAAAAGTATTGGAAAACACAAATCAAATAAATCGATCTTGCAAGATGGTAAAAGTATAGTTGACTCAATGGAATTTAGTATTCATGAAAAGAATACTCCAAATTATATGGATATATTTAATTCATATAAAAATGATGATAACTATTTATTTGTAATGAATAAGCTTGATAGCGCTCCCATTAGTAAAGATCCAAAAAATGAATGGACAAAATTTCAATTATTAACTACAATTTTGTCATTCGATACAGAATATTATAGGTACAAAGAATTAATTAAAAAATTTGAAAGTAAGAGAAGCATTTTTTTTAATGATTTATTAAAAGATAAAAAAAACAGCTTATTAAAAAGAGAGGATAATCAAAAAAAGGAAGCTGTAATAAGCATGATAGCTGAAGCTTCTAAAAATTATAAGGTTTTAATGCTCAATGAAATGCATTGGAAACCTGAACATAGAGTGTTTGCTACTAGTTTGTTAAAACCTTTGAAGGAAAACGGATATACTCATTTAGCTATTGAGGCCTTAGATAAAGGGCAAGATAGCTTAATAAACAGTAGGAAATTTGCAATAAAGACTTCGGGCTACTATACAAGGGAGCCTTTTTTTAGTAACTTTATTAGGGAGGCATGTGCTCTAGGATTTAAAATAGTAGGCTATGACGATTTTGAAAGTATAAATAGAGAAGAAACGCAAGCTGAAAATTTGAAACATATAATTGATCGAGATTCTTCTGCAAAAGTTTTTGTTTACGCAGGAATAGATCATATTTTAGAAAAAGGAGATAGTATTTCAACTAAAAGAATGGCTGCTTTTTTTAAAGAAAAAACAGGGATAGACCCTTTAACGATTGATCAAGTTGAAATTGTTTCAGATATACCTAATGAACTTTTGTTTTTTGAATCAAAAATATTTCTCGATGTTGAAAAGGTTAACTGTAATGTTGACTATTTTTTGATTAATAATATAAAACCTTCTTTTTCTGAATTTTCCAATTTAACTGAAATTACAATAAGCGATCTTGTTCTTAAAGAAGTAGAAGGGCAAGAAGTACTTATGAATTTTTATGATGCAAAAGAGTACTATAAATATAGTTCAAGAAGCATCCCAATTATAAGTAGAATAAAAAAAGTTGTAGGTTCTAAAGTTATTGTGGATGTTCCTAAAGGTAATTTTTTTCTTGTTATTAAAAATAAAGAAAACAAAGAATTATTGTTAAAAGATATAGGAGTTAATTAAGCTTTTTTTAATTATTTTTGTAAAAACTATAAACAAATTTTGAAAAAATTTCCTCATTATACACAGACAGAAAGCAAAGACTGTGGGCCTACATGCTTAAAGATAATAGCTAAACATTACGGTAGAACACTTAATACTCAAAAATTACGAGAACTTTCAGAAACCACACGAGAAGGGAGTAATTTACTTACTCTTAGTGATGCTTCTGAACAAATTGGTTTTCGCTCATTAGGCGTTAAAATATCTCTTGAGAAGATAGAAGAAGCGCCATTACCTTGTATATTACATTGGAACAATAATCATTATGTAGTATTATACAAAATTAAAAAAGGGAAGTACTATGTTTCTGATCCAGCAATAGGATTAATAGAATATACCGAAAAAGAATTTCTAAAATTTTGGATAGGGAATAATGCAGATAGAAAAACAGAAGAAGGGATTGCTTTATTATTAGAAACAACTCCTAATTTCTTTGAATCTGAATTTGATTTAGAAGAAAAGAAAGCATACGGTTTCGGGATATTATCAAAATATGTCTTAAAGTATAAATCATTTATTGTTCAACTTGCGATAGGATTATTTGCAGGTAGTTTGTTACAACTTATCTTTCCATTTTTAACGCAGAGTGTTGTTGACGTTGGAATCCAAAATCAAAATATTCACTTTATATATCTAGTGCTTTTAGCGCAATTATTTTTGTTTTTTGGTAAAACCGCATTAGAGCTTATTAGAAGTTGGATATTACTCCATTTATCAACCCGTATTAATATTTCATTAATTTCTGATTTCTTCATCAAATTAATGAATCTCCCTATTTCTTATTTTGATGTGAAAATGACAGGAGATATTATGCAAAGGATAAATGATCACCATAGAATAGAAAGAATTTTAACCACTTCGTCTTTGAGTGTGTTATTCTCTTTTATAAATATGATTATAATGGGAGGAGTTTTAGCCTATTATAACTTGAGTATTTTTGCAGTGTTTTTTGTAGGAAGTTTTTTGTATTTTCTTTGGGTAATTTTATTTTTAAAACAAAGGGAAATTCTCGATTATAAACGATTTTCAGAAGTAAGTCAAGAGCAAAGTAAAGTAATTGAACTTATTAATGGAATGCAAGAAATAAAACTTCATAATGCAGAAAAGCAAAAAAGATGGGGTTGGGAATATATTCAAGCTCGACTTTTTAAAGTATCTTTAAAAGGATTAGTGCTAGAACAAACACAAAGTATCGGTTCAAACTTTATAAACGAGCTTAAAAATATTTTCATTATTTTCTTGTCTGCAATTTCAGTAATTAATGGCGATTTGTCAATAGGGGAAATGATGGCGATAACAAGTATCGTTGGTAGTTTAAATGGACCAATTGTTCAATTAATAAGTTTTATTAGAGAATTGCAAGATGCTAAAATATCATTAGCTAGGCTGTCAGAAATTCACGATATGGACGATGAGGTTCAAGATGAAAGAGAGAAAATGACAGAAGTTACAAATGATGAAGATATTATTATAAAAGATTTGTCATTTAGATACATGGGATCAGATACCAATGTATTACATGAGCTGAATATGACTATTCCTGCAAAAAAGATCACAGCAATTGTAGGGACAAGTGGTAGTGGGAAAACTACTCTTATGAAACTATTGTTGAAATTCTATGAACCTAGTGAGGGTGATATTCTATTAGGAAAGTCGTCTCTGAATAATCTATCTCAGAAAGCATGGAGAAATCATGTAGGTTCGGTTATGCAAGAAGGATTTATCTTTAGCGATTCAATTGCAAATAATATTGCTATTGGCGTTGATATAATTGATAAAGATCGATTAAATTATGCTGCAAATGTAGCCAATATTAAAGATTTTATTGATGATTATCCACTTCGATACAATACAAAAATTGGTACAGAAGGAATAGGAATAAGTACAGGTCAAAAACAAAGACTTTTAATAGCAAGAGCCGTTTATAAAAATCCTGAAATGTTGTTTTTTGACGAAGCCACTAGTGCTTTAGATTCAAATAATGAAAAAGAAATAATGGAAAAACTAAATATTTTCTTTAAAGATAAAACCGTAATTGTAATTGCGCATCGTCTAAGTACGGTAATAAATGCAGACCAAATTGTAGTTTTAGAAAAAGGAAAGATCATTGAGACAGGGAATCATCAAGAATTAATTGCTAAAAAAGGAAGTTACTTTGAATTGGTGAAAAATCAATTGCAGTTGGGAACATAAATATTGTAAATTCTTTTTATTGCTAATAGCCAACGCTTTTTGAAAGTATTTCTTAAAAATTAAAAAAATAAAATGCCAAATAGTAATTTAGATACTCAACCTTCAGATGCAAACCTTCCAATCCAAGAAGTGGAATTGAGAAGTGAACAAGTGCAAGAAATTCTTACTAGAATTCCACATTGGATGATAAGATGGGGAAATTTGGTAATACTAATAATCCTATTACTAGTATTGTTGTTTTCATATTTTATAAAATATCCAGATATTAATTCAACTCAAATAACAATTACAACATTAGTACCACCAGAAAAATTAATGGCTCGTACTTCTGGAAGAATTGAAGCCATTTTAGTAAAAGACAATGATATTCTTGAAAAACACGCACCATTAGCAGTAATTGAAAACTCGGCTAATTATAAAGATGTTTTTGTACTGAAGAGTATTATGGATACCATAAACATTAATACAACTCCTTTTCCTTTTGAGAAGATTAAATTTTCTCAATTAGGAGATATTGAAAGTCAATATTCAATTTTTCAGAAGGAATATAGTGCAGATGAATTACAGAAAAAATTAAAACCTTATCAGGTTGAAACATCAGCACAAAGTTTTGAAGCTAGACAATTAAGTGAGCGTTTATCTTTGTTAGAATCACAAAGTAGTATTAATCAATCGGAATTAGAGCTTCAAAAAAGCGATATGGATCGTTATGAAAAGCTCTATAAAAAAGGAGTTATTGCTGCTCAAGAATTTGAAAAGCAAAAATTAGCATACTTGCAGTCACAAAAAAACTATAAAAACTTATTAAGCTCAATATCTCAATTAAAGTCATCTCTTAATGAGTTAAATAGAAATAGTCAAACAACAGTTATTAACTCTACAAAAGACGCTATTAACTTAGAACGAAATGTAATTCAATCTTTTTTTCAATTGAAAAAAGCAATTAAAGATTGGGAATTAAATTATGTATTAAGAACTTCAATAAAAGGGAAGGTTTCCTTTTTGCAATTATGGGCAGAAAATCAAACAGTGAATGCTGGAGATCAAGTTTTTTCTGTTGTGCCAGTAGAGCAAAATGTATATGTAGGCAAGGTTAAAGCGTTAGCTCAAAATTCTGGAAAGATTAAAGTAGGTCAACCTGTAAATATTAGACTAGCAAATTTTCCAGATAGAGAGTTTGGAATCATAAAAGGAGAAGTGCATAATATTTCGGCAACACCAGATAATGAAGGGAATTTATTAATTGATGTTTCACTACCTAACGGATTAGATACTTCTTATGATAAGAAAATAATATTTCAGCAAGAAATGACAGGAACAGCAGACATTGTAACAGAAGATTTACGATTAATAGAACGATTCTTCTATCAGTTTAGAGATGTATTTGGAAGAAAATCTAAGGTGGTTAAGGATGAGTAGTAATTGTTATTTGTTATTATGTAGGCAATAAGAGATGTTGATTTGCGTTTAAGTATTAAATGCCAGAGACTCAACTGGTATAAATGATTGAGTATTTTTAAATTTTTATTACAAATAAACATGAAAAAACAAATTTTAGATTTAGAAGGAGTTCAAGTTTTAACTAAAATTGAACAAAAGAATGTAGTTGCTGGAATTAAAGTTAGAAATGTACAGTGTACAGGGAATATTATGGAGTATAACGGAGGAGTTACTGCTTTTGAGTGTACTTGGGAAGTTAGACCAACATTTTTAGGCATTGGTGTTGGTAGTTGGGAACAGACAACAGGTCCTTGTCCAGTTGGTGCAGAATTTGGATGTGTATAAAATTTTTAATTGTAGTAGCTATATATAGCTACTACAATCTTTTTCTATGAAAATATTAATATTTTTTTTATTTTTTTATTCATCACTTTTTTGTCAAGATTTTTTTATAATAAGAGATAGTATTACTTTTAGTCCAATTGAAGGGGTACATTTAATTAATGAAGAAAATAAAGTCTCTATTTCAGATGGAAATGGTAAGGTTATAATTAAAACAGACAAAGAAAAGTCTACTATGATTATTTCGCATATAGGTTATAAGTCTAAGGTTATTATTTGTAAAAAAATGATTAGAGATTCATTAGTGGTTTTTCTTCAACCTAATTCTATTAACTTAAAAGAAGTAATTGTAAAATCAAATCCTAAATCTTTTAAATATTCTTTAAATGATAGAAGAGGAATTAATTTTAATACAGGAGTTTCTTATCCAGAGAAATTTCAGGTAGGTATTTATTTGCCAAATAATGCTGATGATTTTAATTTAAAGATATCGAGTATTCTCTTTGAATTAGTTAATAAAAACGTCAAAGAGAGTGATTCAATAAGTTTTAATGTTGAGATTTGGAATGCTGATAGTTTATTACTTCCTTTTCAAAAGCTTAATACTAAAGAAATAGTAATTAATCAAAAATTTTCAAAAAAAATAAAAGTATTTTTAAAAGATGAAGAGATTTTGTTTGATGAGAAGGGTGTATTTGTTATAATAGACTTTCTAAATAAGGTGAGTTTGGGATCCAAGAACATTATTAAACCTAAATTTAAAGCTGTTAATGTTAAAAAGAAACTTCAGTTAAAGGAAATTCTCCGATATAGAACACAAAATAATAAAGAGTTTAGTGAATGGTTTGAGCCAATCTATAGTAAAAAAAATAAGCAGATTTTGAAATTAAACATTTATTTTAAATAGAAAATATGAAATTAGTTATAGTATTTTTATTGATGTTTAGTAATTTATTGTTTACTCAATCAACTATGGTTGTTTTATGTGATAAGAATGACAAATTACCAATAGAGTATGCGTCTATAGATTTTTTGAATGGATATGGTATTTATTCAGGTGAAGATGGATATATTGATTATGTTATTTTGCCTGAAAAATTTATGGTATCACATTTAAACTATAAGTCGCAAACATTAATTAAGAATGAAATAAAGGATACAATTTTTTTAGAACTGAAAGAAAATTTTTTAGACGAAGTTTTTGTTGTTAAAAAAAATAAAATAGCTAAAATTGGAAAAGAGAAAATAAAAAAGTGTAATAATCACAGTGACTATCAAAAATCTATAGTTCCTTCAATGGGTCTTGAAGTTTGTTTTTATTTGGAGAATAAAGAAACATTTGATATTGTATTAAAATCAATACAAGTTCCTTATATAAATACAAGTTTTGAGTTTAAAGATAAAAAGCAAAAATTAATGGTGAAAGATTTTAATAATTTGCTAAAAATAACGGTGTATAGTGTGATAAACGGGAAGCCTTTTGAAGAACTAAAAGAAATGTCAATGTATAAAATTATTAATTCAAATGAATTGAGGAAAGATAGTTTTGAAATTGATTTTCAAGACCCTATTCCTTTGCCAAATGGAGGTTTATTTGTTAGTATTAAATTTATAGGAAGAGTTGATGAATATAAAAATTTAATTCTAGAATTGCCTTATGAAATAGTTAATTATAATGGTGAAGTTAAAAAAATATCAAAAAACTTAATGCCTTTATTGCCTTTAGAAGAAACAGAAAGTGATATTTCATATTTAAGATATGAATTTTCAAATTCAAAGAATTGGCACACTATAGATGATTATAATTTTAGGAATAAAAATAAAGAAACAATTAATAAAAGATTAAAAGTGCCTATAGGGTATAAAATATTATTATACAAATAAACAATAATATTTACCACTCATTTACTTTATTAGCGTCTAACTTAATAAATACAAATAGCATAATTGTAAAAGCCCATAAACTAGAGCCTCCATAAGAGAAAAAAGGAAGTGGAACACCTATTGTAGGGAAAAGCTTAATTAGCATGGCTATATTTACAAAAAAATGGGTAAATAAATAAGTCGCAACGCAATAGCCATAAACCCGACTAAACTTCGTTTTTTGTTTTTCTGCTAGAAAAAGGATTCTTAATAATAAAATTACAAATAAGATAATAACCACTGTACATCCTACAAAACCCCATTCTTCTCCTACAGTTGTAAAAATATAATCAGTATGTTGCTCTGGAACAAAACCACCTTTTGTTTGAGTGCCTTCTAAATAACCTTTGCCTGTTAATCCACCAGAGCCAATAGCAATCATGGATTGGTTTAAATTATAACCTTCTTTTTTAAGATCTACATTATCTCCTCCTATAAGTACATCAATTCGGTCTTTTTGATGTGGTTCTAATACATTATTATAAACGTAGTTTACAGAGAAAACGAAACCAGAAATAATAATAAATAAGAAAGTATAAAGAATGGGATTTCTACTTATTCTTTTGTTCTTTAAATAATGAAGAATCATTAAAACAGAGATACCTATTACAATATAAATGGGAGGAATTAATAATGCAACAAAGAATAATACAATGGCAGAAAATCCTGAAAATAAATACCAACTAGGAAGACCTTCTCTATTTAAAACAAAAATAAGAGATAAAAAAATCATAGCACTTCCTGCATCAGGTTGAAGTAAAATTAAAAAAATAGGCAATATTATAATGCCTAATGCAATGAATTGATGCTTTGTGTATTTTAAATTTATCTGTGAGTAACTCAAATATTTCGCTAATAGAAGTGCCGTACCTGTTTTGACAAACTCTGAAGGTTGAAAACCAAATCCGCCAAATTTATACCAATTCGTTTGTCCTTTTATAGTAGAACCAAAAACGAATAATCCTAATAAAAGGACAATTCCAAGTCCATAAAAAACAAAAGAGAGTCGCTCAAATATTTTAGCATCTATAAACAATAAAATAAAGATAAGTGGAACACTTAAAATGATAAAAAGCATTTGTCTTCCGTATGTTTGACTGGTGTCAAAAATGGATGTTTCTTCAAGCGGCAATGAAGCCGAATAAATAGTCATCCAGCCCATTATTACTAATGTTATGTAAAGTAATATTGTAATCCAATCGATACTATTTCCTATGCTTTGATTTCTCATCTTAATTTACTACCTCTTCTTTTCTAGCTATAGTTTTTGTTGTTGAATCTTCTACTTTTGAAGGTTCGGGAAAACGTTGACGAATAATGTTTTCAATTTTTTTATACTCATCTTGTAAAGAACCATTTAGCATTCTTGTTTCTAAATCTTTTCTAGTAATTTTTTTGTTTATATATTTTTCAACCATTAATGTAGCAATAGGGCCAGCCCATCTAGTCCCCCAATATCCATTTTCTACAAATACAGCAATTGCAATTGTTGGGTTTTCTTTTGGAGCAAAAGCCACAAAAATAGAATGGTCTTTTAATTGGTAGGTTTTCCCAGCAACTCTTATTTTATTTTCGGCTGTTCCTGTCTTTCCGCAAATTTCCATGTCTTTTACTTTAAGGGTACGTGCTGTTCCTCCAGGAGAGTTGTAAACATTAGCTAAGCCTTCTATCATTGGTTCAAAATATTTTGGATCAATGGTGCTTTCATGTTTTGTTGTGTACTTCTTGTCTAATTCACTTCCTTTTATGTTTTTTACAATATGAGGTGTGTAATAATATCCTTTGTTGGCAACAACTGCCATCATGTTTGCAAGTTGTAATGGGGTTGTTAATATTTCTCCTTGTCCTATTGAATTTGAAATAATGGTTGTGCTTCTCCACCCTCCATTTGGATAAGCTCTTTGGTATGTTTTAGATGTTGGAATTAATCCTTTGGCTCCAATAGGTAAATCAGTTCCAAGAAACTCTCCTAATCCAAAACTTTTCACATGTTCAGCCCATTTATCTATGCTCATACTAGGGTTAGGGTATTTGTCAATACTTCTTTTGAAAACATTTGCAAAATAAGTGTTACAAGACTGGTATATACCATTGTTGAGTTTGGAAATTCCAGCATCGTGACATTTCATGAATGCTCCTCTTCCATAACTAAATCCGCGATGGCAAACAAATCCAGTTTCTTCATCTATAACTTCCTCTTGTAAGCCTATTAATCCAGTAATAATTTTAAAAGGAGAGCCTGGAGGATATTGGGCTTGTAAGCCTCTGTCATATAATGGTTTTGCAATAGAATCATGATATAATTCAGTATAGTTTTTAGAACGTTGTCTTCCTACAAGTAAAGCTGGGTCATAAGTAGGTGCGGAAACTAAAGCTAAAATTTCGCCTGTTTTAGGTTCAATAGCAACAATACCACCACGCTTGTTAATCATTAAATCGGTGCCATACTTTTGAAGTTCACTGTCAATAGTTAAAGTTAAATCTTTTCCTTGTTGTGAGATAGTATCGAACTTTCCGTTTTTATATGGACCAATGATTTTATTGTGTTTGTCTCTAAGTAAGTATTTTATACCTTTTACACCTCTAAGAATCTCTTCATATTCTTGTTCTACTCCTTGTCTACCTATCAAGTCTCCACTGTTATAATATGGATTCTTGGCTATAATTCCTTCATTTACTTGAGTAATAAAACCAAAAATATTAGCACCTTCTTTAACTTGATAATCTCTTAAAGCTCGTTTTTGGGTATAAAAACCTTCAAATTTTCGTTCTTTTTCTTGAAAAGCAGCGTATTCTTTTTTGTTTAACTGTGATAGAAATACAGAAGGAAGTCTTGGGCTATATACAATAGCCTTTTTAATTTTTTTAATAAAGTCTTCTTTGGTAATATTTAATAAATTACATAAGTCTAATGTATCAATGTTTTTCATTTCTCTAGGAACAACCATAATATCATACGAAGGTTGGTTTGCTACTAAAAGTTTACCGTTTCGATCATAGATATACCCTCTTTCTGGAAAATCAAAAACTTTTTTTATGGCATTGTTTTCAGATTGAAGCTTTAAAGAGTCGTTAATTACTTGTAAATAGAAAATACGTGCAATTAATATAATTGCAGTAATTATAATGATTAAAGGAAGTATAATCTTTCTCATCGCTTACTTGGTTTTATTAAATAAATAATTAGTAAACAGAATGCAAATGTTAATAGAGTAGTTAGTAAAGTTCTAGATATTATATCGAAAAATAAATTAATTCTAAACAATTCAAATGTGAATAAAACGAAGTGATGAATAAAAATTGAGAACAAGATAAAGGTAATTCTTTCCGTAGAAATTTTATCGGCAATTTTTACAGTTTGATACTCATAACTTAATCCAAATGAAAAACGAAACAAACTAGGCCTAACAAATGCTAAAATTAATGATGCCATTGCATGTATACCTCCTGAATTACAAAACATATCAAGAAGAAGTCCTAACATGAAACTGCTAATTAAAAGAATATTCTTATTTCCGTTAACAGGATATAGCAAAATGAATAATACATATGGATAAGGATTAATATAGCCTAATAAGTCAATATTATTAAAAATAAGGACTTGTAAGGATAATAAAATCACAAAACGAATTATGTTTAAAATAGTATTATTCAATTTATTTGGATATTGTTTCTTTTTCTAGTTTTTCTTTTTCTAGTCTGTTTTTATTTTCAATTACATATACGTAACCTAATGCTGTCATATCATTAAAAATTCTAACATTAATAGTGTAATAGTTAGTCTTAGTATCTATAAAAACTTTGTCAATTTTTCCAATAGGTATGTTTTCTGGAAAAATATCAGATTCTGCACCTGTTACAATAGAATCTCCTTTCTTGATAGAAGCTAATCTAGGGACATCCACTAATTGAACATATCCAGTATTTTTACCATCCCAAGTTAGTGTTCCAAAATGATCGGAGTTTTTAATTTTTGCATTGATTTTTAGTTTTGTATTTAGGATACTAATTACCGTTGCATATTTATTAGATGTTTTTTCAATAAGACCTACAACTCCTCTTTCATTTATAACACCCATATTGTTTTTAATACTATCTTTTTTACCAGCATTAAGAGTAAGGTAATTTTCTCTAACATTATAAGAGTTTTTAATTACTTTGGCTTTCGTTACAGAATAAAAATCAACACCTTCATGAGCAATAGTTTTTAAATCTAATAGTGTGTCTTTTTTATTAAAAAGAATTTCTTTTAAACGAGCATTTTCTTCTGCTAGTATGGTGTTCTTCTCTTTTAAGCTTAAATATTCTTTAGCAGCATTAATTTCATTGTAAATACCGCCAGTAATGCTGTTTGCGCTATTAATATATTCACTTCTATGATATGAGTGAGATTTTATTATTAAGGCAAAAGAAATACCTAAAAGCAGCAAAAACAGCAATCGATGGCTGTTTTTTATAAAAAGATATACTATTTGCTGCATGGATTATTTTTATTTTATAAGAATACTTTTGTACTTGTTTAGGTTTTTTAATGCTATTCCTGTTCCTCTTACAACTGCCCTTAATGGATCTTCTGCAATATAAACTGGTAAGTCTGTTTTTATGGATATTCGTTTATCTAATCCTCTTAACATTGAGCCACCACCAGCTAAATAAATACCAGTATTGTAGATGTCGGCTGCTAGTTCTGGAGGTGTTTGAGATAATGTTTCCATTACAGCATCTTCAATTCTCTGAATAGACTTATCAAGTGCTTTGGCTATTTCTCTATATGAAACATCAACCTGTTTAGGTTTTCCTGTTAATAAATCACGTCCTTGAACAGACATTTCTTCTGGAGGACTATCTAAATCCTCAGTAGCAGCTCCTATTTGAATTTTTATTTTCTCAGCAGTAGTTTCTCCTACAAATAAATTGTGCTGTGTTCTCATATAATAAATAATATCATTGGTGAAAACATCTCCTGCAATTTTTACTGATTTATCACATACAATTCCACCAAGTGCTATAACAGCAATTTCAGTTGTTCCACCACCTATATCTACTATCATGTTTCCCTTTGGTTGCATAATATCAACACCAATACCGATTGCAGCAGCCATAGGTTCATGGATTAGGTAAACTTCTTTTCCATTTACACGTTCTGCGGATTCTTTTACAGCACGCATTTCAACTTCAGTAATTCCAGATGGAATACAAATAACCATTCGTAATGCTGGTGTAAATAATTTTTTCTTTAATGCTGGAATGCTCTTTATAAGCATGCTTATCATTTTTTCCGAAGCATCAAAATCGGCAATTACACCATCTTTTAAAGGGCGTATGGTTTTAATGTTTTCATGTGTTTTACCTTGCATCATATTGGCTTCTTTACCAACTGCAATAATTTTTCCAGTTATTCGGTCGCGAGCAACAATAGATGGACTATCTATAACAACTTTATCGTTGTGAATGATTAAGGTATTTGCGGTTCCAAGGTCAATTGCTATATCCTCGGTCATGAAATCAAAAAATCCCATATGCTTTTTTAGGGTTTTATATTAGTAAATATTAGTGACTTACAAATGTAATAAAATTAATGTTTAAAATGACGTGTTCCTGTAAATACCATTGCTACATTATTTTCATTACAATAATTAATGCTTAATTCATCTTTTATTGAACCTCCTGGTTGAATAACGGCTGTTATTCCAGCTTTATTTGCTATTTCAACACAATCAGGGAAAGGGAAGAAAGCATCGCTTGCCATTACAGATCCAGTTAAATCAAATTCAAAAGAAGTTGCTTTTTCAATAGCTTGTCTTAGCGCATCAACTCTAGATGTCTGTCCTGTTCCAGATGCACAAAGTTGTTTGTTCTTGGCTAAAACGATTGTATTTGACTTGGTGTGTTTGCATATTTTAGAGGCAAAAATTAAGTCTTCAACTTCTTCTTCTGTTGGTTCAGTATTAGTAACGTTCTTTAGTTGTGTTTTAGTATCTGTAATGTTATCTTTATGTTGAACCAATACTCCATTTAAACATGTTCGTACTTGTTTTTCAGGTAAAGGAATATCATTAATAACTAATACAATTCTATTTTTTTTCTCTTCTAATAAGTCAATAGCTTCTTTGTCGTATGATGGTGCTATAATTACTTCGCAAAATAAACTATGAATTTCTTCTGCGGTAGCTAAATCAATATTCCCATTTGCAATTAAGACACCTCCAAATGCGGAAGTAGGATCTCCTGCAAGGGCATCTAAATAAGCTTCTTTCATTGATCCTCTTGTTGCAATTCCACAAGCATTGTTATGTTTTAAAATTGCAAAAGTAGGTTGGTCGTATTTAAATTCGCTCATTAAATTTACAGCAGCGTCAACATCTAATAAGTTGTTGTAAGATAACTCTTTTCCATTTAATTTTGTGAACATTTTGTCAAAATCTCCAAAAAAGAATCCTTTTTGATGAGGGTTTTCACCATAACGTAGTGTTTGCCCTTTATCAATGCTTATTTTTAAATAAGTTTCGTCTGTATTAAAATAATTAAATATAGCAGTGTCATAATTAGAAGAAACATGAAACGCTTTAGTAGCTAGTAATTTGCGTTGTTCTAACGTTGTTGCTCCATTTCCTTCTGTGTAAAAATCTAAAAAAGAAGCATATTCTTCAACAGAAGCAACAATTACAGTGTCTTTGAAGTTTTTTGCAGCAGCTCTAATTAAAGAAATACCTCCAATATCTATTTTTTCAATAATATCAGCCTCGCTAGCATCACTTGCAACTGTTTTTTCAAATGGATATAAATCAACAATAACTAAATCAATTTGTGGAATTTCAAATTCTTGCATTTGTGCAACGTCAGTTGGATTATCTTGACGATTTAAAATCCCTCCAAAAACTTTTGGATGTAATGTTTTTACACGTCCACCTAATATTGAAGGATAAGAAGTAACATCTTCTACTGCAACAACAGGAATTCCTAATCCTTTTATGAAAGATTCTGTTCCACCTGTTGAATAAATAATTACATTGTTTTTGTGAAGTGATTTAACAATAGGTTCTAATCC
Organism: Flavobacterium sediminilitoris; assembly: GCF_023008245.1. NCBI lineage: Bacteria > Pseudomonadati > Bacteroidota > Flavobacteriia > Flavobacteriales > Flavobacteriaceae > Flavobacterium > Flavobacterium sediminilitoris. The sequence goes on along the minus strand of NZ_CP090145.1, from coordinate 615,156 downwards.
CGTTTTATCAAATACAGAAATTAATGCCGATTGAATTGTTTTTGTTGTATTCATTGTGTTGCGTTGTTTAAGCTGCAAAAGTAGTTATACTTATTAAAAGATTCAAGAATATAATAAGAGAAAATAGATTTTTTTTGAAATACTTTTTAATGGTTTTTGATAAGTTATTAATTTTGGTGTAATCACTCATAAAATCAGTATGTTGTTAAGTAAAAGTGTTTTGTGTTATTGGTTCTAATAATATGTCTTTTTAATGCCTTTTTTAATGTAAATATGCTTTGTTTTTAGAATATACAATTGATGTATTATTTTATAAAAAATGGTTATGATATGTTATTTCTATTCCTTTTTGTAACATTTTTGGAATTCGCTCTACTAATAAGAGAATCAGTTTTGTATTATGTTATTATATCTACGATTACTTAAAGAGAGTTTAAGCTTTGCATTAAATGCTTTGCGTAACAATAAATTACGTACACTTTTGTCCTTGTTAGGGGTTACAATTGGTATCTTTTCAATTATTGCAGTGTTGGCAGCAGTGGATTCTATGGATAAAAAAATAAAGGAAGACTTGAGTGATATGGATTTAAATACAATCTATTTAATTCGTTTTTCTTTTGGACCATCTGATATACCTCGATGGAAAAGACAGCAATTTCCTGATGTCACTTATGAAGAGTACGATTATTTGAGAAGATCGGTAAAAGGAGTTGATAAAATGTCGTTTAATCTTTTTACAAGAAATGAGAATGTTAAATATGAAGATAAAACAGTTAATTCTATTCGGGTAAAACCTTCAACAAATGAATTTATTGATATTGAACCTATAAAAATTGAAAGTGGTAGATATTTTAATGAGTCCGAATCAAATTCAGGAGCTCCAGTAATTACAATCGGAAGTGAAGTGGCAACTGGCCTTTTTGGCAATATGGATCCAATTGGAAAAAAAATTAGATTATATGGTCAAAAGTTAACAGTGATAGGAGTCTTGAAAAAACAAGGAGAAACGACATTTGGAGACAGTAATGACGTGGCGGTTTTTTTACCAGTAAATTTTTTAAGAAGAATGTATGGTGATAATAACAAAACATTAACGCCTGCAATATTAATTAAACCTGAAAAAGGAATAGATATTGATGAATTTAAAGCAGAATTGACTCAGAAACTTAGAACTTTTAGAAGTATAAAACCAGGTGAAATAAACAATTTTTTTATTAATGTTCTTTCTGGATTTACAGATTTTATTGATAATATTATTGGACAAATGAATGCAGTAGGATGGGGAATTAGTTTTTTCTCATTATTGGTTGGTGGTTTTGGAATTGCTAATATTATGTTCGTTTCTGTAAAAGAAAGAACAAACCTTATAGGGATACAAAAAGCCTTAGGGGCAAAAAATAAATTCATATTATTCCAGTTTCTATTTGAGGCTATAATCCTATCAGTAATTGGAGGACTTGTTGGAATGTTTTTGGTTTGGTTGTGTGCAGTGGGATTAAGTGCTGCTGTTGATTTTGAATTTATATTAAGTGCTAAAAATATGCTGTTAGGTACAGGTTTAGCTATTTTTATAGGACTTGTATCGGGAATCGTTCCTGCTATTTCAGCTTCTAAGCTAGATCCTGTTGAAGCTATTAGGACTGGAATGTAGATTAATTACAAAAAAAATGCTTAGAATCTTCTAAGCATTTTTTTTGTAATTAATTATCTTTTCATAGTGAAATGAGATTTAAATTCTCTTTTTTCACCGTTATGAGTGTAATTTACAATAAACCAATAATCGGTTGAAGGTAATGGTGTTCCATTGTATGTTCCATCCCATCCTTTACTAGTTGGAGATATCTGTTTGATTAGTTTCCCATATCTGTCAAAAATAGAAATTATAGCAGTTGAATCTTCTTCTAAATCAAATATATTCCATCGGTCATTATAACCATCTCCATTTGGAGTAAAGAACTTAGGATATTTAATTACGGTGAAGTGGATTTTAGTGTCACCACAATTCCCAAGAATATCATTCACTGTAATGATATGATCTCCAGAGCTTATATCATAGAATTGATTGTTGGTTTGGAAATTATTATTATCTAATTGGTATTCATAAGAGCCAAATCCTTGATTTATAATTACTGTGGCAATAGCAACATCTTCGAATGCATTTGTTAGAATTACTTCAGCGATAGCAGTACTAGATTGAGTAACAGTCGCTGTAGTAGGAGCAAAAGAACAATCGGGTGCATTTTCAGGACTTAATCGTATTGGAATTACATCGTAAGTTCCTATTTGATTAGCAATATATTGAAATCCATTACCCATTAATACACCATTTAAATACCATTCAATATCGTAGTTGGTGCTATTTAAAATAGAGTTTTCTATTACTTCAAGTGTTGTTGTATTTTCAACAATTCCTGTTTCTGGATGTACACAAATTATTCCGTTTTCTACTTCAAAAGTTGATAAAGGATGAATAGTGAATTCAAATTGTTGTTCATCAAAACAATTAACGTTGTCGGTTGCACTAGCATAAACCCAAACAGTAAATGTTTCGCTAGTTGAACCTGGATTAACCGAAAAAGTATAGTTAGAAGGTTGAATAATATCTGTTGGATTTCCTCCTGGTTGACTGTAATAATTTATAGTGTAAGGAGTAGAGTCTAGTGCTGGTAATGAAAAGGAGTTGCAATGATTCGTTCCATTGATTGCTGAAAAATCAATAGGATGTGTGTTTAAATTTGGAGTAGGAGATATGGTAACAGTAAAACTTTTTTCTTCTGTACATGGGAAGCGATCTCCATTACTCGCATAGACATAAATTGTTTGAGAATTAGTTAATGTGTAGTTAGAAGGTTGAATAATATCTGCTGGATTTCCTCCTGGTTGACTATAGTAATTAATACTGTAATTGTCAGGAGACTCAGGAGAATGAGTTAATGGTTGTAATATAAAATTATCGCAGCTTGCTTCGTTGTTGTAATCTGGAAGTCCTATGAAATTATAATAAGCAGTAAAGGGGATATTTGTGAAACAGCCGGTTGTAGGTTCTATGGCGTAAATGTAAAAGTTTTTAGTTTCTTCAAATATCATATTAGGTGTAATGAGAATTCCATTGCCATTTGGTTCAGTATAATAATTACCATTAATTGGATCAGGAAGTGAATAAGGTGCACAAAAATATAAATCTCCTACGGTGTCTACAGGTGGTAGTGGATTTATTGTAACTGTAAATGTGCTTTGGTTGTCACAGCCAACATTGTTCGCAGGGGTATATATGTAATATGTGCTAGGGGAATAATTGTTTCCTGTTAAATCAATGATATCACCAGGATTTAACATGTTCCCTTGTCCGTTAGGTTCTGTGAAATAATTTCCATTTGTAAGAGTAGGTAAAATATAATAATCACATTCAATAACATCGACTAATTCGTCTACTGGAGGTATAGGTAAAATGGTTACTTCAAAAGACATATTATCAGTACAGTTTGGGACAGTGCTTGTACTTGCATATATGTAAACTGTTTGTGAAGTTGTTATTTCTGTTTGAGAAGGGATTTCTGTTCCGGTTCCATTTGGACCAGTATAGTAATTTCCAGCATCTAAATTTGGTAAGGTATAACTTCCGCAACTTGATTGATTTCCAATGTTATTTATAATATATATGGTAAAATTGGATTGATTACTACAGCCATTATTGTCAGATCCATTTGCTATTGTTATTGTTTGAGTAGTTGTAATGAAATCTCCTGCATTAAGAGGGGTTCCTTGAGCACTAAAATAATTTCCATTAGTTAATGGTTCTAAAGTGTAACTCATACAGGTAACTACATCGTTTAATTGATCTACTTGAGGTAGAGGATGTATGATTAAAGGAAAGGCTTCTTCTTTACAAAATGTCTCATTTACATCGGCATAAAAATAAATAGTTTGACTATTAGTAATGCTTGTTCCAGTTTCGATAAGTTCGTTTGATGAATTTGTTGGTCCGCCAGCTTGTCTGTAAAATGATCCAGCAGGAGAATTAGGGATAATGAATTCACCACAATGTTCAAGAGGAATGGTGTATTGATCTATTAGTGTTACTTGAAAAGAAGATTCATTTGTACATCCATTTGCATCAGGACCGTTAAAAATATAATAAGTTCCGCTAATATCTATACTATCTCCATTGTTGTACATTATTCCAGTTCCATTTGGTTCTGAAAAATAATTTCCATTTATAATATTTGGTAGTGTATAGGTATGGCACTCAATAACACTGGCAATTGTATCGACAGGTGGTAAAGGATGAATAATGATTTCAAAACTAGATAGTCCGAAACATTCTGTGTTTATTGAAGATTCAACTCTTACCCAAATAGTTTGGGTGTTTATACCTGACCCAATAGTGTAATTTGTTGGATTTGGAAAACTTCCATTTCCTCCTGTTTGAGCTTCTATTTGGCTTGGATAGAAAGAAAGATTGTAATTTTGTGAAAGATGAGGATTGTTCTGTAATGAGTTTGCTACTAAATTTGTAGAAAATCCACTTGAAGAAGTACAAGTTTCAATATTATCAATGGCATTTATGGTTATAGGATTGTCAACTAATAAGTCAAACGTATAAATCGCATCACAAAAATTATTCGTATTAGTGTTTAATAATGACAAATAGATTGTTTCATTTCCTGCGCTATTGTAATTTGATAATTGCGTTTGTGGTATTGCATTTGTATTATTCGTAGCATCAGTTAAAGAGTTGTAATATGCAATATCGTAAACGACATCATCAATGCCTAAGTTTATTTCATTGTTTATTGTTAAATCATAATTATAGTTTAAACTTCCATTATTACATACTACTAGGTTTTCTGGAGTATTAACTTGTAGGTCTAAAAAGCGAATTTCATCAGTAATTATACAATTTGTTCCTGTTTTTGTAGCAGTAACTTCGTATAATCCACTTTGTGTAACTGTAAGGGTATTGCTTGTTTCTGATAAAAGATTTCCATTTAAAGTCCAGCTATGTGTAAACTCAGTATCATCTAAATTAGAAGTTATTGTTCTGTTGTCTCCGTTACAAATTGTACTATCGATTCCAAGATCAATTGTGGTTACAAAACTTCCAGAAGCTAGGAATACAGCGGAATCAAAACGAGAATCTTGATAATCTCCTATAGCTAATCTTATTTTATAAGGTGTGTTTGGGATAACAGATGAAGAAGCATTCATTACCACTGTGTGTCCTCTCATGTTTAGCGTTGAGTTCGGATTGTTGACATTATAAGTGCTAAACAATCCACTATTTGATGATAAACAGTTTCCGTTATATGCTTGATCTCTGATGTTTAATGCTGAAATTGGAGTATTTGTATTAGGTATTACCGCTAAATTTGTTGTAGTATTTGTGTTTAAGTCTGTCAAAAAGAAAGCAAAAGTATCGAAAGAAGCGCATTGCCATTGTCCGTATTCATTAGACGCAAATAAAAAATCAAAACTAAAATTTGATGAAAGAGGAATAAAATCAAATTCTAAATATGCTACATCTGTTATGTTTCCAGATTGTCCAAGATTGTTAATAATAGCTTGTAAATCTGAATCGCCAGAATTGTTTTCTTGACTATCTAGATTGTTTCCAGTGTACGATCCTGCTGAATGGCGAGCAATTCCACTTCTTATAATAATACCTTCGCTAATAGGGAAAGAAGATCCGTTGTTGTTAAAATAAGCAATAGATTGTGGGGAAGAAATGGAAATGTTTGATACATCTGTACATGAATTTCCTAATAATAAATCGACCAGTTGATTTGGAGAATTACTAGTATCGTCAATCGTTATTGATTGAGAATATGTTACTAATGGTAAAAACCATAGCAATAGTGTTAAATTTTTCATTATGATATCTTTGGGTGCTGAAAATCACTTAGTTATGTAAAGGTAGGGTATTATTTTTATTTTTAAAAAGACAAAAAGATTAAGTTGTAGGTTTGTCTTAATCTTTTTGTTAATATTATAATTTAATCGTTTAATTTTAAAACGGCCATAAAGGCTTCTTGAGGAATTTCTACATTTCCTACTTGTCTCATTCGTTTTTTACCTTTCTTTTGTTTTTCTAGTAATTTACGTTTACGAGAGATATCTCCTCCATAACATTTTGCAGTTACATCTTTTCTTAATGCTTTTATGGTTTCACGAGCAATGATTTTAGCACCAATTGCTGCCTGAATAGGAATGTCAAATTGTTGTCTTGGAATTAATTCTTTCAATTTTTCACACATTTTTTTACCAATATAATAGGCATTGCTTTCGTGGATTAAAGCAGAAAGAGCATCAACAGATTGAGCATTTAATAAAACATCAAGTTTTACTAATTTTGATTCACGCATTCCAATAGGTGAATAATCGAAAGAAGCGTATCCTTTTGAAACTGTTTTTAATCTATCATAAAAATCAAATACAATTTCGGCTAAAGGCATATCAAAATTTAATTCAACACGCTCAGGTGTTAAATAGGTTTGATTTGTAATAATTCCACGTTTCTCAATACATAGACTCATTACATTTCCTACGAAATCAGATTTTGTAATAATAGTTGCTTTGATATATGGTTCTTCTACACGATCTAATTTTGAAGGCTCTGGTAAATCGGAAGGATTGTTTACAATGAGAATAGTATCAGGCTCTTTTTTAGTAAAGGCATGGTAGGAAACGTTAGGAACAGTAGTAATAACTGTCATGTCGAATTCTCGTTCTAAACGCTCTTGAATAATTTCCATGTGTAACATTCCTAAGAATCCACAACGGAAACCAAAACCCAATGCAGCCGAACTTTCAGCAGCAAATACTAAAGAAGCATCATTTAATTGGAGTTTTTCCATGGAAGCACGTAAGTCTTCAAAATCCTCAGTGTCTACAGGGTAAATACCCGCAAATACCATTGGTTTCACGTCTTCAAATCCTGTAATCATATTTGTGGTTGGCGTTTTCGCATCAGTCACAGTATCACCAACTTTTACTTCTTTTGCTTCTTTTATTCCAGAAATTAAATAACCAACATCTCCTGTTGAAATTTTATCTTTTGGTACTTGATTTAGTTTTAAGGTTCCTACTTCATCGGCAAAATATTCATTGCCTGTTGCCATGAATTTAATTTTTTGACCTTTTTTAATTTCACCGTTCTTTACACGAAAAATTACTTCAATTCCTCTAAACGGATTGTAGTGAGAGTCAAATATAAGGGCTTGTAGTGGTTCGTCTGGATTTCCTTTAGGCGCTGGTACTTTTTCAATGATAGCTTCTAAAATTTTATCAACACCAAAACCAGTTTTTCCTGAAGCATGGATAATGTCTTCTAGTTTACAACCTAATAAGTCGATAATGTCATCGCTTACTTCTTCTGGGTTAGCACTAGGTAAATCTACTTTGTTTAAAACAGGAATGATTTCTAAATCATTTTCTAATGCTAAATATAAGTTCGAAATTGTTTGAGCTTGAATACTTTGTGCAGCATCTACAATTAGTAAAGCGCCTTCACAAGCTGCAATAGAACGAGAAACTTCGTATGAAAAATCCACGTGACCTGGAGTGTCAATTAAATTTAAAATATAATCTTCTCCATTGTGTTTATAGTTCATTTGTATAGCGTGACTTTTAATAGTAATTCCACGCTCACGTTCAAGGTCCATATTATCTAATAACTGTGCTTTTTCTTCACGAGCAGTCACAGTTTGCGTAGCAGCAAGCAATCGATCAGCAAGAGTACTTTTCCCGTGATCAATATGAGCAATAATACAAAAGTTTCTAATATTTTTCATTGCAAATTTATTATAGTCATAGTTGGTCAATTTGCTCTACATCAAATTAAATAATACCAACAATAATTTGCAAATATAATATTAGAAAATAGAATTAATTGAAAATCTTTTTGAAAAACCCCTTTTTTTTAGTTATTGGACCATTTTCAATAGAATATTTCCTGAATTCTATTAATTTTTTCTTTAATTCCTTGTTTAGTTTTTTTAAGCTTTTAGTTTTCATTTTTATAGTTTTAATATATCAAATATATGGTTTTTTAACATTATTTAATAGTATTTTAATCTATTTTTGTTAAAACACTTATTTAATATTAGGCTATAAATAAATTTTTAACACAAAACTTTTTTATTATGAGTAGTAGACCCACAAAACAAGATTTAAAAAACATAGTAGTAGATACAGGTGTAGAAAATGTACTTCTATTTGATATTGATGGCGATTTAATTGAGTCGAATGATTTTGAATATGATGGTAATTATTCAGCAATGTCAGGTATGATTACAACTATGAGTAAAGAAATTATTCAAAACCTTGATTATGGGGATATGGATAAAATTACAATTCATGCAAACAATGGATTAATAATTATTAATAAATTTAATAGAGATTACTATTTGGCTTCTTTTACAAGAGATAGTTCAAAATTAGGGTTATTAATGAAAACAATGGATTCGGTTATTAATAAATAGAATACTTTTATAAACTAAATATAACAACTTTATGTCAGATTTTTTAACAACTTTCGTAGAAGATTTAAAAACAAATGTAGCTGGGTTTATTGCCGTTGCAGTTACTGAAGTAAAAACAGGAATGTCTTATAAATCATTATCAATACAGCCGTCATTCGACCCTGAATTAGCATCAGCTTACAATCTTGAAGTGGTAAAGGCTAAAATGACTGCAATAAAAGCCTTAGGTCTTAAGGAAAAGATTGAGGATATTATGATTACACTTTCTAATCAAATACATATAATTAGTGTTTCTGCAAATGAAGAGTACTTTATTTATCTTGCAGTAGATAGTAGTAAAGCAAATCTAGGAATGACTAGAGCGATGTTGAAAAAATATAGTAGGGAAATTGAATCTAAAATGTAAATGTCTTTTTAAACAATCTCTTTTGATAGTTTAAATTAGTCAATTTTAATTCTCCAAGGGTTTTAATTCTTGGGGTTTTTTTATAAATGATAATGGACGTATACTCTTCTCTAATTTTAAAAGTTAAAAGAGTTTTGTATAGAATATAATCTCTTATTCTTTAAGTAATATGCTTTTCAAAAAGTATTAAATAGCTATTATTCAACAATCTTTAGTATTTTTGCAAAAAAATAATAGAACAATGCCCAAAATTGGCAATATAGAATTACCAGATTTTCCACTTTTATTAGCTCCTATGGAAGATGTAAGCGATCCTCCTTTTCGTCGTTTGTGTAAACTACATGGAGCAGATTTAATGTACTCTGAGTTTATTTCGTCAGAAGGATTAATTCGTGATGCAATGAAAAGTAAACAAAAATTAGATATTTTTGATTACGAAAGACCAGTAGGAATTCAAATTTTTGGTGGAGATGAAGAAGCAATGGCATTAAGTGCCAAAATTGTTGAAACCGTTCAGCCAGATCTAGTAGATATAAATTTTGGTTGTCCTGTCAAAAAAGTGGTGTCAAAAGGAGCAGGAGCAGGAGTGTTGAAAGATGTAGATTTGATGGTGCGTTTAACAAAAGCTGTTATTAAAAGTACTTCTCTTCCAGTTACAGTAAAAACTCGATTAGGTTGGGATGAAGATTCTATAAATATTGATGAAGTTGCAGAAAGGTTGCAAGATATTGGTGTACAGGCTTTAACAGTTCATGCTAGAACAAGAGCGCAAATGTATAAGGGTCATTCTGATTGGACACATATTGCTCGCGTAAAAAATAATCCAAGAATTACCATGCCTATTTTCGGAAACGGAGATATAGATTCACCAGAAAAAGCATTAGAGTATAAAAACAAATTTGGTTTAGATGGTATGATGATAGGGAGAGCAGCAATTGGCTATCCTTGGATTTTTAATGAAATTAAACATTTCTTTAAAACAGGAGAACATTTGGCAGCACCAACAATGAAAGATCGTATTGAAGCAGCTAAAAATCATCTAATTTGGTCAGTAGAATGGAAAAATGAACGCGTTGGAATTGTTGAAATGCGTAGACATTATACCAATTATTTTAAAGGAATCCATAATTTTAAAGAATATAAACAAAAATTAGTAACAACAGATGGTTTGCATCAATTGTTAGACGTTTTTGATGAAATAGACGAAGTTTTTTCAAATTATGAATTTGAAATATAACCTTTTGAAAAAGCACTAGGACTTATGCCTCTGTGGTTTTTAAATAATTTATTAAAATGACTAGAATCATTAAAACCAAGCTTCGTTGCAATTTCATTAATATTAAGTTTTTTTTCTTCAAGTAATTTTTCGGCTAATTTCAATTTCATTTTAATTACATATTGTTGTAATGAAATTCCAGTATGCTTTTTTATGTAAATACTTATATAATTAGGTGATAAGTGGAATTGAGTAGCTATGTTTTTTAATTTCATTTTTTCATTATCCAAAACATAAGTTCTTATGTGAGATAAAATGGAATTTAAGCGCTCCGTATCTTTATCTAAAACTATAGAAGAATTAAAATCTGAATTTTTATTTCTAGCAATTAGCATCATTACCGCAAAAAAAGTCTTTTGAATTATTTCTTTACTTAATATACTGGTATTTAAAAATTCATGTTGAATTATTTTTAAAAGTGAAAAAACATGTTTTTTATCAGTTTTATCACAAATAGCACATCCCTCATTTAAATGATCTTGTTTTAAAATTGTTTCAAAAGTATTATTAGAAATTAAAAGTTTATTAATTTCTAATAAGTTTGAAAAGAATAATTCAGTAAACTTAATAAAAGTAAAAATAGTTTTATTCTCAATTATAAATTCATGAGCATCATTTGGCGTTATCAAAAAAACATCTCCCTTTTTATACTTAAATGATATTTCATTTAATAAGTGAATACCTTTTCCTTTTTCTATAAAGATTAATTCATAGAAGTTATGTTGATGTAACTCAAATTCCCAAATTTCTAATTCTAAAGAAAATACATTGAAGGGATGAAAATTATTAAACCGTTTCATGTTGGGATAGATTTTTACAAATATACAATAGATTTTTACAATTTTTTAAAGAGGAAAGAGAGATAAATTTGTGCAGTTAATTAAAAACAAAAAAATGAAAATAAAATTTATAAAAGTAATTACAGTACTAAGTTCTCTTTTCGTTCTTTCAAGTTGTACTTCAAAAGTAAAGGATGAAACAAAAAATGAGACAGAAACAAAAGTAGAAAAAGATGTTAAATCATATTGGCCAAATGGAGCACAATTAGTGATTTCAGTTTCTATGCAATTTGAAACAGGTGGACAACCTGAAGGTGCAGAAAGTCCATTTTCAGGCAATCCGTTACCAAAAGGCAATCCTGATTTACCAGCAGAATCTTGGTTTAGATATGGTGCTAAAGAAGGTGTTTTTAGAATGTTAGATCTTTGGAAAAAACATAGCATTCATGTAACTTCTCACGTAGTTGGTGAAGCGGCTGTAAAATATCCTGATGTAGCAATGGCGATTGCAAATGGAGGTCATGAAATTGCAGCACATGGAATAGCTTGGGATGATCAATGGAATAAGACTTATGAAGAAGAATTAGAATTTGTTAAAAAAGGAATAGATACAGTAGAAGCAATTACAGGACAACGAGGCATTGGTTATAATAGTAATTGGTTGAGAAGAGGACCAAATACTTTAAAAGTTTTACAAGAATTAGGGTTTTTATATCATATAGATGATTTAAGTAGAGATGAACCATTTATAACAAAGGTTAGAGGTAAAAACTTTGTAGTTATGCCATATACTTTAAGAAATAATGATATTGTTAATGTTGAAGGAAAACATTGGAGTCCAGATCAGTTTTTGACTCAATTAAAAATGGAATTTGATCAATTGTATGAAGAAGGTCTTAAAAAAAGAAGAATGATGTCGATAAGCTTTCATGATAGAATTGGAGGTTCTCCAGCTATGGTAAAAGCTATGGATGAATTTTTAAATTATGTACAAGCTAAATCGGGTGTTGTCTTTATGCGTAAAGATGAAATTGCAAAAATGATTCAGAACGATCCGAATACACCAATTGACAACTCAGAAGAAAAATACAATAATTGATTTTGCTATGAAGTTTAAGATGAAAATCATGTTGTTACTTCTAATTGTTAATAGTAGTTATGCACAAATAAAACTACCTTTTAAATTAGAAAACCAGTGGAAAATCAATGGATTTGAGAATCCCGAGAGTATTGTAAAAGATAAGGAAATACTGTATGTGTCAAATGTAAATGGAACCCCGACTGATAAGGATGGGAACGGATATATCTCTAAGGTTAGTTTAGATGGAAAAATAATTCAGCAAAAATGGATTATTGGTTTGAATGCTCCAAAAGGATTGGGTATATATGGAGATACTTTATACATTGCTGATATTGATGTTGTTATGGCTATAAATATCAAAACAAAAGAAAAAATACTTCATAAAGTTGAAGGGGCTACTTTTTTAAACGATATTACTGTTGATAATCAAGGTAATATCTATGTTAGTAATACATTTGGGTTTAGTGCTATTTATAGATTGTCTAAAGGGAAAGTCTCACTTTGGATGAAAGATGAAAGTTTGAACTTGCCTAATGGATTATATGTTAGTGGTAACGATTTGTATATAGCTAATTGGGGGACAAATCTTAACCCTAAAACATATGCAACAGAAATTCTAGGAAATTTAATTAAAGTTAATATTCTGACTAAAGAAATTATAAAGCTTACAAAACCAGTTGGGAATTTAGATGGAATTTCTAAAACGATACATGGTTTTTTAATTACAGATTGGTTGGCAGGGAAATTACTCTATATCAATGAAGATTATGAAGTGGTTGAGGTTCTAGATTTGCCTCAAGGAAGTGCGGATATTTATTTCGATAAGAGTACAAAAACAGTCTATATACCATTAATGTTGGATAATCAAGTTCTAAGCTATCAATTTAAAAAAATAAAAAAATGAAAAGAGTTCTTCTTTTAGGTATTATATGTTTTAGTTTACAAGTTTTGAATGCACAATCAAATGAAACTAATTTGGAGATAAATGCAAATGAAATCCAATTAATTGATTTTGAAAAATTACCGAT